>JANXOJ010000513.1 GCA_025353625.1 Planctomycetota bacterium
ATGTATTTTCAGCCAGCGGGCGCGGCGGACCCAGAAGAAACGGACGGGGATGAAGATATCGACCACTTCGTCGGCGATGAGGAGGCCGCCAAGCACGGGGGCCGCCATCGCCGAGATGACTTCGTGCCCGACGCCGGTGGCAAGGAGCATCGGTGCCAGGGCGATGATGGCGACGCCCTCGGTCAGCAGCTTGGGTCGCAGGCGATGGACGGCACCTTCGATCACCGCTTGTCGCAACTCGTCGATGGAGCCGATCTTTTCCAGGCCGCCGCGTTTTTCAATCGCCTCGCGGAGGTAGACCAGCATGATGATACCGGTCTCGGTGGCCATGCCGAAGCAGTCGATGAAGCCGACTTGGACGGCCACGCTAAAGTGGGCATGAGTCGCCCAAAGGAAGAGCACGCCGCCGACGAGTGCCTCGGGCACGCACATCATCATGAGCGCGGCATCGGCAAAATCGTTGTAGGTTAAATAGAGGATGACGAAGATCAGTAGCAGCACGGCGGGAAAGATGACTTGCATGGTCTTTCGGGCGCGAACCTGGTTCTCGAACTGCCCGCTCCACTCGATGTACATTCCTTGCGGCAGCTTGATTTTTTGCTCCACCACCTGCCGAGCCTCCTCGACGAATCCGACAATATCGCGGTCGCGGACGTTCAGTTGCACGTAGGATCGCAACATGCCGTTCTCGCTCTTAATCATCGCCGGGCCTTCCGTGATTTTTACATCGGCCACCAGCGAAAGCGGAATCTGAACCGGCCGCGACGGCTTGGACCGCGAAGCGGCGGGCGACGGTGCGCCGCCCATGCTACTTCCGGCTGCCTCGCTCGACATACCGCCTGCCGCATTGATGAGCAGATTTTTCACGTCCCGTTCATCTTCGCGAAAAGCCCGCGCGTAGCGAACGCGCACCGGGAACCGCTCGCGGCCTTCGACGGTCATGGTGATAGCCTTGCCTCCCAAGGCAGTCTCGATCACGTCTTGAATGTCGCCGACGTTGACGCCGTAACGTGCCGCCTTGTCGCGGTCGATTTGAATCTCCAGGTAGCCCTTGCCGACGCTCTGATCGGGAAACACATCGACGGCACCGGGAACCTTGCGCAGCACCTCGGCGATTTGCTCGGAAACGGCCTGGATTTTGTCGAGGTCGTCGCCAAAGACCTTGACGCCGATCATCGTCCGCACGCCCGTGGCCAGCATGTCGATGCGGTTAATGATCGGTTGCGTCCAGATATTCGCCCAACCGGGCATCTGCACGGCGGAGTCCATTTCCTTGAGCAGGTCGTCCTTCGTTTTTTTCCAAAGAAAGAGATGCGGCGACCAAGCGGCATCGAGGTCGGCGCGGATCGACTTGAGCTTTTCCCGTTCGGCCTTATCGTCGGTCTTCTCGGCCCATAGGCCCTTTTCATCGGCCAGCTTGTGAAGTTCCTCGATGGCAAACCAGTCGTAAGCCGCCACGGCTCGATCGAAGATTTCAAAGTCGAGGCTGCGGACCCGATCGCGCCAATGCCGGTCGCGTTGCTTGTCGATGAACTCGTACATCTCGGTAAACAATGTTGGGTATTCGCTGCCGAGAACGTTGGCCACGGTTAAATAGGCATTGTAGAGGCGGCTATACCGGACCTTGTGCAGGTCGGGACTCAATTCGATTTTCTTTTCGGCGGCAAGCTTCTCGCCAATCCGTTTGATGAACCGGTTTACATCTTCCTGGGCGGGACCGGCGGCGAAAATCGCGCCAAAGTCGTGCTGTAGCGAGGCTGCCAGGCGATCGACATCCGGTTCGGTCAAGGCCGCATGGAGTTGGTCGGTTTCCCGCCAGCGGCGCGTAAGCTCGGCGATGAATTCGCGTAGGAGCAATGGCCCAAGTTCCGACTCGAACTCGCGGTGTCGTTGGAGGAGGAACTCGCGAGTCGATTCCTCCATGCGGGTCGTGGCGTTCATGGCCGTCGGATCGAGAAGCTCGTGCCGCTTTGCATCGTCGGCGATCTTTTCCACCAAGTCGTTTTTCTGCAACGCCGCCAGGACCGCCGCCGCCTGCTTCTCGGCATCCTTGTAAACGAGCTTCCGCTTAGGCCAGTATGGCTTGGGGCGCAAGGTAAGAACGGTCTCCACCATGTCCAGCGGCGAAGGGTCGGTCGGCGTATCGGCGCGGCCCGACTTGCCGACCACCATTTCAACTTCGGGGAATCGCCGCAGTAAGCTATCGCGGGCTTTCAGATCGTCGGTCGTTTCCGTTACCGAAGCACGGGGGACCGTGACTGGCATATCGAGGATGCTTCCCTCATCCAAAGGGGGCATATAGTCGGTGCCGATCTTGGGGAAGTGGTAGGCGGTTAAGGCCAATGCGGTGAGCGTGACGAAAGATAACATTTGCCAGCGGATGCCGACGATGAAGCAGATCGTGGCGGACATGGTCACCCCCACGACGGCCAGAAAGCAAATTCGCCACTCGATCCCGATCACCGCTTCGAGCGGGAAGAGCCCCGCGCCGATAATCAACAACGCCGAGAACGACCACATGGCCAGATTCCGCCGGGGCATGAGCCAGGTGAGCCACGGCTTGTAGATGCTGATCAGGCTTCGCACCAGCCAACTCTCGTCCTCGCTCCGCAAGCGACCTTTGATGAAGGTGGGAATGAGCGCGGGAACGAGCGTGATGGAAAGGATCGCCACGCCGATCATGGCGAAGCTTTTCGTGAATGCCAGGGGGTGAAACATCTTGCCTTCCTGCCCGGAAAGTGCAAAGACGGGGATGAACGATAGCAGGATAATCGCGACCGAGAAGAAGATGGGGCGGCCAACGGTGCGGCAGGCAACGATGACAATTTCCCGCGTATCGCCGCTGATTTTGTTACCGTGGCCGAAGTGTGCGGTCAGGTGGTGCGTGGCGTTCTCGACCATGACGATCGCCTGATCGACGAGGATGCCGATGGAAATGGCAATGCCCGACAGGGACATGATGTTGGAAGCGATGCCGAAATAACGCATGAGAATGAAGGAGACGAGTACGGCGAGCGGGAGGGTCATGCAGATCAGAATCGCGCTGCGAAGGTGCATCAGAATCAGGAGTATCGTGATCGAGGCGATAATCATCTCGTCGCGGAGCGTACTCGTGACCGTCTCGATGGCACCGTTGATGAGTCTCGTGCGGTCGTAGAAGGGGACGATCCGAACCCCTTCCGGCAGGCCGGCTTGCAGCGTTTGAATCTTGTCCTTGATGCGTTGGGTCACGCGGAGCGGGTTTTCGCCGTGCCGCATCATAACCACCGCGCCGACGGCCTCGTTGCCGTTCTTTTCCAGCGCGCTGCGGCGGAACTCGCTGCCCATCGTCACCGTGCCCAGGTTCGCGACGGAAATGGGGATGCCCTTTTGCGGGTCGGCCTTCACGACGATCTTCCCGATATCGTTCGTGTTGCGAATCCAGCCGACGCCGCGCACGATATACTCGGCCTTGCCCTTCTGCACGACTTTGCCGCCCACCGAAGAATTCGAGCGGGCAACCGCGGCGAAGAGATCGCCGAGCGTTACGTTGTAGGCGTGCAGCTTATGGGGGTCGATATCGATCTGGTATTCGATGGGAAACCCGCCCGCCGAGGCGACTTGAGCCACGCCGGGGACCGAATTGAGTTGGTAGCGGACGTACCAATCCTGGATCGCGCGCAGCCGCCCTAGGTCGTAACCGTTGCCTTCGACGGTGTACCAAAAAATTTGGCCTAGTGCCGTGGCGTCGGGGGCCAAGTAGGGGACGACGTTGGGCGGCAGAAAGGTGCTGGAGAGCGTGAGGCGTTCCAAGACTCGCTGCCGCGCGAAGTAGAAATCAATGTTGTCGTCGAAGATGATATTGATCATCGAGAAGTTGAATTCGCTCGACGACCGCACCGCCTTGACGCCTGCCAGACCTTGCAAGTTGACGGAGAGCGGATAGGTGATTTGATCTTCGATTTCCTTGGGGCTGCGGCCCATCCAGTCGGTAAAGACGATGACTTGGTTTTCCGACAGATCGGGGATGGCATCGACCGGCGCGTTGACGACCGCATAAATCCCCCAGACGACAACGCCCAGCGATAGGAGTATCACGATGAAGCGATTGCGGATGGAGAACTCGATTATTTTCTCGATCATGGGACTGGTCTTTGGCACGAATACATTGGACTATCGTTTGGATTTCTTGAGTTCGTCCAACACTTTCAGCGTCGCGTCGGGTTCGCGCTTGGCTTTGCCGATACATCCTTGGCAGCAGAGAAACACGGTCTGGCCGCGAAGGGTGATCTTGATCGGCACGCCCATCTCGCCCAGAGGGCTACGGGTTATCGGGCAAATGCCCTGGGCCAGGGCTAGGACGCGATCTGCCTCTGGAAGTTGGTTGATGTTCTTAATGTCTTCGGGCGTGGCAGCGGCAGCGGGCGGCGTTTCCGGCCCGATCGGATTGGGTGTCGCGGCAGCGGGAGCGGAGGACTGCGACGGAGCTGTGGGCCGAGAGTCGGCTTGCGGGCTACCGCTGGCACCAAAATAGGTCGATGCCGCACCCGGGTTGAGCCGCGTTTCGGCGTCGATCAAGAAGCCGCCTGCCGCAGCGACTCGGTCGCCGAGGTAAAGCCCTTTGATGACGGGGTAGTAGTCGCCATTGCGCGGCCCCAGTTCGACGAGCCGGCCCTCGAACACGCCCGGCTCGCGTTCCACGTAAACCACCTGTTTGCTGCCGCTATCGACCACGGCCCCTTCCGGCACCGAAAGAAACTCGCCCGCTGCCGCGCTCTTCGTTGCCGCCAAGCTCTTGAACGACTCCAACGATTCCAACGGCACGTTGATTCGCACGGTAGCATACATGCCGGGCCGCAGTTCTTTGTCGAAGTTATCGAGTTCGAGGCGAATGCGGTTGGTGCGGGTTGCGGAGTCGAGCGTGGGATAGACCATCGCAAGGCGGCCCTTGAAGGCGCGGTTGGAAAGTGCCTCGATGGTGGCTTCGATGGTTTGACCGGGCCGCAAGAGCGCAATATCCTGCTCGTAGACATCCGCTTCGACCCAAACTTTCGAGAGATCGGCCACCTCGAAGAGCGACATGCGCGGCTCGACGCCGGAACCCACCACGATCTTCTTCTCGATGACGTAACCGTTTCGCGGCGAGCGGATCGTAAGCCGCGGCGTTGCCCGACCGGAGGACGCAATATCTTCAATCTCCCGAGTGCCAACGCCCAAGAGTGCGAGCTTGTTGCGGGCACTCGCCGCCATGTCGGTTCCAGCACCTTGCCGGATTGCCAAGTTCAACTCCTGGGCTGCCGCGAAAAGATCGGGGCTACAAATATCGGCCAGCGGATCGCCTTCGCGAACCGAGTCGAATGTCTTGTTGACGTAGAGCTTCTCGACGTAGCCTTCCACGCGGCTGACGATCTTCGACATCCGGCTTTCATCGAAGGCGACGTAGCCGACGGTTGCGACCACCATGCTCATGGGACGATACTCGACGGCCAGCGTTTTGATGCCGGCCAATTGCACGCGCTCGGGCGAAAGTTGCACGCGGCCCGTCACACCGACCGGCAGCGGCGGGGCGTCGCCTTTCTTGCGCAACGAAAGCGGCATGCCGCAGATCGGACATTTGGGCAGATCGCCATTAGGCTCGAAGGTCGAGGAGACGACCTTGGGGTGCATGGGGCAAAAGAACTCCTTGCCCGCTTCCACGGAATGGATTGCGACATTGGAAGGGCGCGTCCATTTGTCCCAATAGTTCTCGATGGTGTCCCAATAGCCGATGAGCAGGACGACGCTCAGCAGGATGGCGACGAATCGAGCTCGATTCAGCAACGCCATTGCGATAATTCGCCACTGCGCGCCGGGGGGCGGCGGAACGTTGCAATCTACGGGTTCTGTCGCACGTCGATCGAGGTTTGCCATTACGAGTTTCCAGTTCTATCTGCTTGGCATATACGGCTCCATCCGCGGATGTTACACGTCTTCCACACGTTTAAGCCAACATTCCCTCCAAAAAAAGTAATTGGCGCGGGGACAATTCCAAACGCAGATTCCTTCGCAGGTCAAACCGGTGAGTAGAACGGTGTTCTTCATCGAAACCATTTTCCCCGTCTCCTCGAAGATCATCTTGCGAATCGGCTCCAGGACTCGATACCGCTTGCCGCAGTGCAGGCCCATTTCAGGTTCAAAACACATTCCGCGATTGCGGCCGGCAGCGTCCAGCGTCAATTTGATTTCGTCCAGGCTCCTGATCTCGACCAACTCGCCCGGCTTCAGGTCCAACTCCACACTAGCGGTTTTTTTCTGAACGCCGGCCGGCCGCTCGAAGTATCTTCGCGAGGAGAAAAGCTTCAGGAGTCGATTGCCGATGCCCATCCAAACGATATGGGCGACCCGCCCTAGCGTCGTCTCGCCGCGGATCAAATCGTGAAGGTAGCAACTGATGTTCCGCGACTTGAGTTCGTAGGTCGCGGCGGCCAGCTCGGTCGATTGGCAATAGTAGCGATCGCCCTCGGTCGTGGGCAAATCGTGTTTTTCGACGATGGGAAGCGTACTTCCATTGTCCTTTGCCGCGTTTCGGTCTGCCGGGATGAGCCAGGCATCCTTCCAGAAGAAAAGGCACTTGCGTTGGCAACCGTCGTGTTGCGAGGCATCGCAACGGACGCCTTCGAGGAGAACGGTGCGATCCATGCGGCGGTTCCCCACGCCTTCCACGCACGTTCGCTCCGCGCGGCGATGGACGCGAAAGGTCCGCCCGCAGAAGGGAATCATTTCCGGCATGAACAGCACGCCTTCCAGCTTCCGGTCGGCGTCGAGCGTGGCAAGGATTTCGTCGAGCGGCCGTATCGTGGCCCAACTGCCGCGATGCAAGCCGGAAGAGACCGTTGGGTTTTCGGGCGCGGTGAGAGTGTTCGAGATTGTCATGGGCCTTTTTCCTATTGTCCTCTGCCGAATTGTTTCACTTGCACAAAATGGCGTCGTCGAAGGGCTATGTATATATACTTCACGCGGGATGCAGGGAGCATCGTTCGTCGTGCCGGCTTTTGCCGGAATTTTGAAGCAAGACCGCCTAAAGTTGCGGCGACGAACGTCGCATTCCAGGCCGCGCGCCGTATAACCCAACGCAACGCGCGCAACGGTGGCGCGGAGAATGGCGGATCAGGTTTGCAGACGAATGCACTGCGATTGAAGCGTGCGAGGCGCGGCCAGAGCGGCCTGCGCGGAAGTTGAGTTGCTTGCGGGCGAATACGTGTCTGCCTCAAAAGAAGCGATGATCGGCAAAAGATGTGAAAGTGCTTTGGCCAAACGATACGTTTCATCGTTACTCCTGCCGGGAGCAACGGGGACACTTTGGTTCGGTGCTGGCAGTTGGCAGCAACATGCCGGCCCACAGTGGCATCGGCGGCCGCTTTTCATGCAGCCGCAGCAGGGCTTGGAAATTGGCACGAAGCCTTGGAAAGAACGGTTCTCTACCAAAAGCGTCGAAGTACACGACGATGCCTCACCGCAACCCATGCCAAATACGATCAGGCAGGTGAACAGAAGTCGCGTCGATTGCCTCAACGAAATCACGGCAGAACCTCTTGGATTCTAGCAGTCATCCAGGCCACTAACGGCCAAGATAAGTCTAGGTCGGAGGTTAGCAATATGCAAGTGGAATTTTTTCGCCGCACAGGATTCATCGAGGCCGGCGAGACGCCGGCACCACAAAATCTGGCGTTTGCAGTTCTCCTGCACCAACCCTTCCCCGATGCCGAGCTCCGTCACACTGTACCTAACGTGCGTGTCGTAAGCATCGAGAAGACCTTGCGTTGGCCCCATTTCTCGACACTACGAGAAATTTTTCCGCGTTGCAAGTCGCGTCGGCATTAAGAGTTGCAACGCAATCAAGACGCGGCAAGAAGTTTTTCTAAAGCGATTTTTTTGACTTCCAAGCCGTACCGTGTATAACAACAGTGGAGACGCTGAGTGACACGTAAAAACCGGCCCTCCGCTTGTGGTCTTAACCCTCTTTTCATCTACTGCTTGGTTAAGGAGTGCGAGTGTTATCTATGACTGTGGCCTCAACCCTCTTCTTATCCTTCTTAAGGAGCGAGTGTTATCTCTGATTCCGAAGAAAGTTGTTTGAATACGGCTGCTCACCGCCAGGGACCGAATGCTTATACTTTTGGACTCGAAGGCTCAACGACCACCGCGCCAGCACACCGCCGTCCGACATGCTTCATGCCGGACTGACAAACGTGCGGGATGTCGGTCGTACAATCGCCCGAGTCCAGCCAACGTGGCTAATCACGTCGCATGTCCCTGCGGTGTCCGCAGCCGTTTTTATACGTACCCATCTCGCACTGCGCGATGAATCGCAATCTGCAAACCAAATTGCCTTACGCTTCCGCGTCTCGCGGAGCAAGACGAGCACTTACGGCATCAGGGGCCGATGCTTTGCGGATTGGTCTGCAAGAAATCGCGCGGGCCGCGATTTGTGTAATACGGATAACTGACAACCCCGCCTGGGCCCGATGGGCCGGATGGATTGGCACTTCCGCCGGCACAGCCTTGGCAGCCTTGGCAGCCTTGGCAGCTTCGGCAGGTTTCCGGGCAACTCTTGCAGCTTCCACAATGGTTACACTGACAACCTGATATTACGGCAAGCAGCGTTGCCGCGACCAACAGAAAAAATGTCTGTCGCATCTCCAGTCGTTCCTTTCTCGCGCCCAATCGCCGGGCGGTCTTGTACGGTGCATGGGGCTATTTTTCGACCTGTTTTGCGGGAACAAAATCGCGGCCCTTGGGTACACATCGGCCCGAAAACCGGTAGAATCCAGAAAAACGTCAAAACCGGTGCTTGCGGTAGAAACGTCAAAACCGGAATTCCTGTTACGCGAGATAGGCAGCATGCGTAGGCTAGGTGATCCCTATCCGACCTTGTGCCGAATATGGTAGACTCACCGTTATGTCAGCCTTGCCCGAGTTCGTCGAAAACACGCTCAAAGCCTACCACGATGCGGCCGAGGCCAACCTCCGCACGCGTGGCCGTGAAGGCAACGTCATTGTCGTGTCGCCGGACTCCGCCGCCGACATCATGCTGACGGGCGATCTGCATGGCCATCGGAGAAATTTTGGCCTGATTCAGCGAATTGCCTCGCTCGAAACCCTTCCTCGGCGGCATCTCGTCCTGCAGGAGGTATGCCACGGCGGACCCACCCACCCGGAAAACGGGGGATGTCTCTCGCATACGCTTCTCGAAGAAATCGCCCGGATGAAGGTTCACTACCCCGATCGGGTCCATTTTCTGCTGGGGAATCACGAGTTGGCCGAGCTGACCGACTACCCGATTCAAAAGAATCGGCAGATGCTTAACCTCTTGTTCCGTATGGGGATGCAGCAAATCTACGGCGAGCATACCGAGCTTGTGCGCGGGGCGATGCTCGAATTTCTGCGCACAAGCCCTTTGGCAGTGCGAATTTCGGGCGGGGTGTTTGTCTGCCATAGTATACCCGAGGGGATTGATGCCCGACCGTTTGATCGAAGCATCTTTTCACGCCCTCTGGATCCGCTGGAGTTCTACGAACGCGGCGACATATTTCACATGGTTTGGGGCCGCGACCATCGGCCAGAGAACGCCCGCGTTTTTGCCGACTTGATGGAAGCCAAAGTTCTCATTCACGGGCATGAGCCGTGCAGCGACGGGTATGCCGTGCCCAATCCCCATCAAGTGATTCTCGATTGCTGCAACGATCGAGCCTGTTACGTCGTGCTTCCGCTCGATCGCGAATGGACCCAAGCCGAGGTTGTCCAGCGGATCGAGCGGTTGAGCTGACGGGCGTTGAACTGACGGGCGCGGTTGGCACGGTTACGTTTGAGGCTATCGCGTCGCGACTGGCGTTGACTCTGGCAGTCGGAAAGTGTACTTTCCCGCTCGCTTCTGCTTCTGGCAAGGATGCCAGGTTCGGCAGACGAACTGGACACACTTCGGGACAGCCATCATGAGTTTTGCGAGCAACGGAAACGGAAGTCACCCAAGCACCCTCCAAAGCGTTCCGCTCTTGGATTTAGCACGCCAGCACGCGGGGTTGAAGGAAGAAATGCTGGCCGCCATAGGCCGCGTCTTCGATAGCGGCGGCTTTGTCCTGGGGGCGGACGTTTTAGAACTCGAACAGCGAATGGCTACGTATTGCCAGGCCAAACATGCCATCGGATGCGCGTCGGGCAGCGACGCTTTGCTTTTGGCACTGACGGCCTTGGATATTTCCGCCGGCGACCAAGTGATCCTGCCGAGCTTCACGTTCTTTGCCACGGCCAGTGCCGTGACGCGGTTGGGTGCCACGCCCGTCTTTGCCGATATCGACCCGCGGACTTTTAACATTGACCCCGTTCACGCCGCCAAGTTGGTAACCTCAGCGACGAAGGCGATCATCCCCGTTCACCTGTTTGGTCAGACGGTCGATTCGGAGGCGCTGGCGCGGATCGCGCGGCCCCACGGTATCGCCATTGTGGAAGATGCCGCTCAAGCGATTGGTGCCGAAATTCAAGGGCGTCGAGCCGGATCGATCGGTGCCATCGGATGCTTTAGTTTCTACCCCACGAAAAACCTCGGCGGTGCCGGCGATGGCGGCATGTTGACGACGCAATCCGACGATCTGGCCGACCGCCTGCGGCTTCTTCGCGGGCACGGCATGCGCCCGCGCTACTACCATTCGTGCATCGGCATCAACAGCCGGCTCGATTCGTTGCAGGCCGCCGTATTGAATATCAAGCTGAATTACATCGACAAATGGACCGAGCTCCGCCAAGCCAAAGCAACTCGCTATACGGAGATGTTCACCGACGCCGGACTCGACCGCGTGCTGGTGCTTCCGCATACCCGACCGGGGATGCGACACGTTTGGAATCAATACGTCGTCCGCGTGCCGGACGGGCAGCGCGCCGTACTCCGCGAGGCCCTGTCCGAAGCCCGCATCGGCACGGAAATCTATTACCCGCTCGGATTGCATCAACAGCAATGCTTCCGTTACTTGGGCTATCATCCCGAGGATCTGCCGGAGACGAAGAAGGCGGCGGAAGACGTACTGGCTTTGCCGATCTTCCCCGAACTTCGCGCCGACGAGCAAGCATTCGTGGTCCAGCGAATCGCCGCGTTCTTTGCCGCGCGGAGCAACGGTCATAGTATCCCGGCCCCGAAGTTCCTGACGCGCACCTCCAACCAAACGGCTACCGCTCGGGACCGGTAAACGTATTCGTCTCGCAGGGAGCGTGCGAATTCTTAGATTTACGGGAACGACGGAGGTTGTCCCATCGCGCTTTTCTATCATCTTCGGCCCCAAAGGGGCACAGGCATACCAGCCCAGAGCAACGCTCTGGGAGACCGGGCCAAAAAATTCCCGCGTTCCTTAAGAACGCATTTCCGTGCGCCATCCAATTCCCAGGGTTGCACCCTGGCAGACCTTAATTCTTCTCCGTCAAGTGGTCCTTCTCGACGTAGCCCGCCGGACGCTCGCGGTCGCGGCGATTGCTTGCGCGAGAGACAATCATCAGACCCAGCACCAGCCCCAAGATGACCACGGCATAGGGCATCGTATAGTCCATGCCGCCGGCTTCCGGTGCTTTCGCCGGTGGCGGCTGGGCGACGGCCGAATTGACGGCCAGCAGCCACACGGACGCAAGGACGACGTAAAACGTGAAGCGGCGAGCGATTTTTTGTGCAAGTGACATGGCGGAATGGACCTGATAGGAAGGTTGCATTCCATTGTAATCGAACGGCCTGTCGATGGGAACTTGGCCGATTGGGTCGATTATCGGTCGCGATACAATCCGATAGAGGGGTTTTTGGCGTTCAAAGATTCCCGGATGATTGCGAAGTTGCAGTTCGATCCGCACCCCCTTGCAGCGTTTCGGTGCAATTCCTATACTTGAGCGTCTATACCTGATTAGGAGAATTTCGATCATGACCATGGACAAAAGCCTTCGCGTTCGGGCGGGAATGGCCCGGGCTCGGAACGTTTTAACCCGTGACGAGCGCGTCAAGCGCCTGCAAGATGCGGATCACTGGAAAGAGGGCGACAGCGCCTACGGCATGCCCAAAGTGCGCGTCTATAAACTCGCCATGAAGAAGAAGAAAAAGAAGGCGAAGGAAGACGAAGAAGGCGCGGATGCCGGCAAAGCCGGAACGGGCAAAGCGGCCGCCGGCAAGGCCGGAGCCGCAAAAGCACCTGCCGCCAAGGCCCCTGCTGCCAAGGGTAAGAAGTAAGAACGCCGTCGTCTCGCTCTGCGGGATGAGTACGGTCTCGTTATCGGTTGATCGTCGGCGCGCTGGGCTCGAGTACCTCGATCGTGACATCGTCGAGCCGCACTTCGCCCAGCCCGGTGAGAACGAACGTTACCGCGACGGGACCGGCCTGCGAGACGGCGCGGAGCATGGTGAACTCTCGCCAGCCGATTGTTTTGTCGATCCGCTGCGCCATTTCTTCGCCGGCCATCGAGTCAATGACCATCAGGCCATCGACGGAGCCGATGATCGCCTTGGGGATGTTCACCCAGCCGTGGATGCGGACAAACCGCCCCGCCTCAACCGGCACTGCGGGGCTTGTGATCCATAGCGGCGGCGTCTCGATCATCGCCGGCGGATTCTCGGGGTTGTCGGCTCGAGCCGTGAGCCGCAGGCCCAAACGGCCTGAATGAGCCGCGTCGGGCACGAGGTCGGCAGCCGTCTGGATGCCGGGCATATTGTGCTGGAAGTGTCGCCAGCCGCCGGCTACCATCTCGGCGATGTTTTCAAAATTGCCGCCCGGCAGGCGGTTGGCCCCCGGACGCATGGCCGCAATCCGATCGACCATCGCCCAATGCCACGGCAAGGTCTGGAACGATGACGCACCCGGCACGGAAATGGCCGAGTCGCGTCCGGTCGTCGCGGTCTCCCATGCTGCGCGTTCCAGGTATCTTAGCGGCTTCATTGCGCGGCGGGCATAGGCCGAGGCCATCGCAAAATCGGCCGAGTTCATGCGGGCATCGCACATTTGCAAGTTCTGCCGGGCTTTGGCCAATTGCTCCTGCGGCACAACCTGGGGGTTGACCCGTCCGCCGATTTGCCCAAAGACGCGCGTCACAATCTCCAGCTTCTGTGCAGCTAGGTAGCGTTCTAGCTCTGCGCTGCGGCGGCCGTTCGTCGCTGCGCGGCGCGTGACGGCTTCGATGATGGTTGCATCCTGGGCAAGAAAGAGCAGGGCCGAAAGCCCGAACTCATCGAGCGTCACGCGCGTGCCGCCCGCCTCGCGCTTGTGGCGCAGCGGTTCCAATCGGCCCGCGGTAAGCTCGAAGAAGTTGCTCGACTCGGGGATGCCCGGCAGCGTAAGGATCAGTGGATTGGCTGCTGCCAGCGGAGTCACGCATTGCGAACCGGGGGCCAGCCACATCGGCAGCACGATCCTGGCGCGATCGCTTCGCAAGACGGTCCCACTGACCAACGCCTGGCTACTTTCCGCCTGGGAAACCATGCTGCCGGCAGCCGCCCACGGTTCGATGACATCCAACTCCAAGTTCAGCAGTTGTAGTGTGACGGCTCGCTGCCGCGTTTCCGCATCTTGCGCTTCCAGCGACGAGTCGGAGAGAAAGAGCAATCCGCGACTGCCCGACGAAACGGCCGTGTAGACCAGCAACCGTATCTGTTCGGGGGCCATCGTGGTCGGCGGGTTCTGGCCCGGCGAAACGGCCATAAGCTGGCGGCGAAGTCCTTCGCCCGATTGCGTCTGCACGGTCGTCCAAATCGGAGTGCCCGGCAATGCTAATAGCGGCTGACGGCGAACCCACGTGCCGTAGTCGGGCATTTCCAGGCTCGTCCCCAGCGGACGGCGATCGATCAGTAACAGGTTGACTTGACGGCTGTAACTGCGGAGCATGTTGCTCGGCGCACAGATTAGCGGGCGGCCATCGCGCGTGTCGGCCAGTCGCACGCGCTCGGCCCGCTGGCGGTTTGCTTCGAGTTGCTCGTCCGTCAGCCCGTGCCCTAGATCCCAAACCAGGACCGGTTCAAACTCCGGCCCGATGGGGGATGCCGGGCTTGGCGACGTTGTTTCCGGAAGATCGGGTGGCGGACAGACCAGCCAGAGTCCCAGCCGCCGAGCGTCTTCGAGCATGGCCGTCGGCGGGACTTGCTTGAGCCAGACCGTATTGAAACCGAGTTGTTTGAGGGCTGCGAGTTTCTCACCGCGATATTCAATCACACGGGGAAAAATTGGATAGCCGTTGACCAATAGGACCGAACCGGCCAATTTTACTTCGCGGCGCGGCTGCGCTGCCTGGTTGTTGCCGACAATCACGGGGCTGGTCGCGCTGCTAGGCTGAGCGATCGATACTTGTGCAACCGGTGGGCCGCCCGCTCGTACCGGCACATGACCGGCAATTTCCAAGTCGTCGATCCAGACGTTGGTGATGCCGGGGCCACCGTAGATATTCAAGAGCAAGCGGCTGACAAACGCTTCGCGGCCGTCAATGTTCGCGGGCGACTGACTTCGCAAAATACGGACTTGTCGGGCAAGAAGCCTCGGTATGTCGGCAATGAAAATTTGTTGCCAGCGGCCCGCCTCGGTGTAGCTCGTGCCGAGGATCGACGTAGTCAGCGACTTGCCGGTTCGCGGGTCGATACTTCGCGGCAAGACGACTTCCGCCACGAACTGCAAGCCGGGCCGATCCGCGCGGACCCACACCGAGGGCCGCAGGTCGTCGATCACTCGGGGTTGCCCCGCCTCGTGGGCGACGAAGGCCGTGCTGCCGCCTTGGCCATTGATTTGAAACCACTCGCAGCCTTGCCCGGCGTGTGCCGCGCCGCGAACCCGCTGGTGTTGGACGATCGCGTATTGGGCATCTCCGCCGGCCTCGGTCCAGGAGGGGTTGGGGCCTTCAAAGTCTTCGCGCCAATTGGGCTGTCCAAGCGCAGCAGGGCCTTGAGCAGCCGAGTGGTTCGGCAACGCCCCAAGGATCAGCAACGTGAGCAGCGCGGTTAAGAATCGTGTCACGGCATTAGGTGTTTACAGGAATCATCGAACTCTTTCCGTCGTGTTCACCTGAAGGGACGTTCCCTACAGGTTTATACGCGGGGATTAAATACGATCGGACGGGCACCCTAGGTTTCACCTCGGTCGGCGTAGTAAAAACGCCACGGCGGCGCCCCCACTCCGCCTTGCCGTAAACTGGCCTTGTATCAGGATTTGCGAAAATCGGCTAGAGCAACCGTGGCGTTTTTCCCACCTCGCGGTTTTTGCGTTGCGGCGGCTGGAAAACCGGAAGTCTTTGCATTACAATGAGTTACATCGTGTTGCCAACATTCGACACCCTTGCGGCATGGGGCGTGCATAGATAAAGCACAGACAAGCACCCCCCCTGGAGACGCAGCCATGAGCGACCAAGCCCACATCCTGAAACCGACCACCGATGATCCTTCTCGCGAGATTATCGATCTCGCCGAGGCGATCGGTCAATTGCCGATCGAATACCGCCTGAGAGTTGAACCTTTGATCCATCGCGTACTCGACAGCTCGAAGCGCCGCCGACGCATTTTGAGCCTCGTGCAGG
>JANXOJ010000517.1 GCA_025353625.1 Planctomycetota bacterium
GCCCAACACGGCATTTATCGGTTTTCTCGCCGGAGTCTGTGTGATCGCAGCCGGTCTGACGTTTTTAGAAACGATTGCCAACCCTTATACCACGGTGCTTGGCCCGCAACGCTATGCAGCGACTCGCATCAATCTTGCCCAGTCCTTCAACGGCATTGGCTGGGTTTTCGGGCCGATCATCGGCGGCATGTTCTTTTACTCGACCGACGCCGCGGGGCACAGTACCGGCAGCGAGACGCTTTATATTCCCTATCTCATTGTCGGGATTGTCGTACTCGTGCTTTCCGTCATTTTCTATTTCGCCAATATCCCGGACATCCGAGCGGAAGATGATTACCATCTCGACGATGCGAAGGCGGACGCATCCCATTCCATTTGGAAGCGTCCCCATTTCGTGATGGCGGTTGCGGCCCAATTTTTTTATGTCGCCGCGCAAGCGGGCATATTCAGCTTTTTCATCAACTACATGACGAAGGAAGTGCCGGCAATTCCCAGCGGATGGAACACCGGCTTTCTGCAAAGCTGGTTCCTTACCGGTGAGGGCGGCCAATTGAGCATCAGCGACAAAGGTGCCGCAAATCTCGCAAGCTTGGGCTTCGTTTGCTTCCTGCTCGGACGATTTTCAGGTTCCGCCTTGCTGAAGAAGTATTCCGCGCACAAGATTCTCGGGCTCTATGGGGCCTTTAATGTCGTGGCCTGTTTGCTCGTCGTGGCCAAATTGGGCTGGGTATCCGTCGCAGCCGTCTTCATGAGCTACTTCTTCATGTCGATTATGTTCCCAACGATTTTCGCCTTGGGTATTTTCGGCCTGGGTGCCAAAGCGAAAAAGGCATCGGCCTTCATCGTGATGGCGATCATGGGCGGCGCGCTGCTGCCCAAGGTAATGGGCTACATCAACGATCACTACGACAATTCTCGCGGTTTCATCGTGCCGGCAGCCTGCTTTGCCTTCGTGGCCTTCTATGGATTCCTCTGGCCCAAGTTTAGCAACGCGGACTCAATGCACGCGGTGGACACCAGCCGAGGGCATTGATTGCAAGCCTACAGAATCTTCAACTTTAATTCTGTAAGCAGCCGCAGACCCGCACCGATCTCCTGCTTTTGCCGCTCGGGGTCTTGGGGGATTTCGCGCTCGATGGTCAGCGGGCCGTCGTAGCCGATTTCCCGGAGCGTGCGCAGGAATCGCTCCACGTTGACGTCGCCCTGGCCAAGCGGCGTTTCCGCACCCCACTCTTCGCCGGGCCGAACGGCCCACTTGGCGTCTTTGCAGTGGACGCTTCGCACGTAACGGCCAACCTTTCGCAATGCCTCGATCGGATCGCCCGAGCCGTAGAGGATCATGTTCGCCGGATCGAAGTTGACGAACAGATTATCGCAACCGGTATCGGCAAGGAATGTTAAGAGCGTGTCCGCAGTCTCTTGGCCCGTTTCAAGGTGGACCCTCTGTTGCTGCGACCGGCAATGATTGCAAAGATCGCGAGCTACCTCCACGACCTGCCCATAGACCGGATCGCTCGCGTCGTGCGGCACGAAACCGAGATGCAGCCCCACCGCATCCACGCCCAAAAGCCGCGCGAAATCGGCGATTTCTTTCATCTCCTGCACGCGGGCCGCGCGGGTTTCCGGCGGCACGAGACCCACCGTCCGCTTCACCGTGGGGATGTCGGCATAACTCTCGCCTTCAAAGCCGCCAAAGACGACCGTTAGTTTCATGCCGTATGCGGCGAGCTGTGCCATAAACGTCGTCGCGCGTTCGGGCGTTCGGCTCGAAGCGTGCGGTGCGTGGAGTTGGATCGTCGGTACGGCCAAGGCATGGGCGACGTTCAGATGCACGCCCATGCCGGCGTCAATGCTGGCGAAAACTCCGAGAGGCCATAGGGACATAGGAAGATTCCTCCGCTGGGTAAGGTGGGTTTTCGCCTTGGCTTTGTCCGGAACGCGACAACGTTCGAATCGTTCGCGCAATTCCACCGCGACAACCGTGCCGCTGATGACGAAAGCCTACCGATGTGCTTGCAGCCAACCATTCAAGTCGGCGTTGACGTTGAAATCAAATAGGGCTTCGCCAAGTTCTTCGAGGGTTTCAGCCGACAGCCCATCAACCAGTTCTTTCACGCCCGAATCAAGATCGCCCAGCCGCTTACGGAGTTGACGCACGAGCAGTCTCCGCTCGTGTTCCAATCCCTCTTGACGTCCTTCTTGGCGTCCCTCTTGACGCCCCTCTTGGCGTCCTTCTTGGCGTCCTTCTTGACGTCCCTGCTCCAAACCTCTTTCCATCCAGCTCGTTACGATTTCCATCACGCTCTC
>JANXOJ010000533.1 GCA_025353625.1 Planctomycetota bacterium
TCGTCCATCACGCTATGAATAGGATGTAGAAACTCCGGATGGAACTTATACGATGTAGGGGCTTTGACCTGCGACCACTCGACTTCGCCATACTCAATCAATCGCAAATCGGAATCGACCGCCAGGTAAGAGAACGCCGACGAGGCAAGACGATCGAAGAACTTTTGGATGTACGGCTTGGTAATATCGCCCGAGCCGGTTCCAGGCCGGATGATGAGGTTCAATGCCACCGGTTGGTTTTCGTAGGTGCGTCGCGTCAGCGACTCCAGATACTTGATGAATCGCACCCAGTCCGTCGATGGCGAGTGCATGCGGAGCCACTCGATGGCAAAACTTTCCAGCAGCACGTCGATGAGACCCGGCAGGTTGACAAAATGTTCGAGGGGCAACTCGCGGGTGCGATTGCAAATCTTTGCCAGAAAGGCGCGAAGATTGGGAGTAAGCCGCGAGTGGTTGCAAAAGTGTGCCGTATGCGAGCCAACCGGGATCGAATAGTTTTCCGGTCCGTGGGGTGCCTGATACCAGTGCGGTACGAGGCGGATAATTTCGCGACCAATTTCCGCTTCCGTCATTGCCATCAAGAGGTCGGGGTTGGTCATAGTTTTCCAATTCCATCAGGCCGTGGGAGAAAAGTCAGTGGCTCGCGGTATTTTGACGGTCGCGGTAGACCGATCTGGTTTGCTCGAGCTGGGTAAATTCCAGAGCTCGAATGAAACTCGCAACACATTGCCGCATAGCGAGTTGCGTCTTGCGGTGGGGTACTGAATTCGATTGCCAATCGATGTCGGAATTTTACGAATTCTCAGCCTCGGTTGCAATAGCAGAAAACGGTTCGGCAAGTGTGAAAAAGCGTGGTTTTTTGCGGAAAAAATAGCGGCCATCTGGAAAAGTAGCAGTCAAAGATCGGTTCCGTTCAAGTTATTGACCGCATCCAACGGCGCGATACAATGATCGCAGCCGTGATGCCCTTCTCGATGGGCGGCCTACCGTAGACTGCGGCGTAGCTTTTGTTCACCCCTTCGAAAAGGACGAGTCATGGAAACGACGATCCAAATTCCCAAGGCATTCTCGGTTCGCGACGAAAATGAGTTTTTTGCCTTCAAACATCTCATGGCGCGGCTCAATCCCCGCCTTTGCGTGCAGCAAATCGGCATGGGACTGCACGTCGACCACAACTACACCGTCTTTTGGGGACTCGTTTCCTTGGAAGATCACGCCGTCACGCGCGATGAAATTGACGGCGTCCTGCGGGAAGCGGGCTTCGATTTCGAGCATAGTGCGGCGCAGCCCGATTACGCATGTGTATCGTAAGCAGGAAGTAATATGCCATTCGCATCGATGTGGGTTACCGACATTCACCGCTGGGAATTCCTGGTTCGCGCGGTCGTCGTTTATATATTTTTGCTGGTGCTGCTGCGATGCACGGGCAAGCGCCAAGTGGGGCAGATGGCCCCGTTCGATCTCGTCCTGTTGCTGGTGCTGAGCAATGCCGTTCAGAACTCGATGAATGGCGGCGACAACAGCATTACCGGCGGGCTGATTCTTGCGACGACGCTGGTTTCACTAAACTGGATTGTCGGTTGGCTTACTTACCGCAGTAAGCGACTTGAAGCCATCATTGAGGGCCGCCCAATCTTTCTCATCCACGACGGCAAGATCGACCATCCGGCTTTAGCGAGCGTGCAAATGACCAAACACGAACTGGAAGCCGCACTTCGGGCCGAAGGTTGTTCGGGGCCGGAAGAAGTCCGTTTTGCAGTACTGGAAAACAACGGCAGGGTCAGCGTAATTCCGTATCATACTAAATGAACGACGGTGTTCAGGGCGCGGCCGTTCATCCCCAAGAGCAGCCATCCCTTGAGTGAAGGTCGAAACAGAACTAAGCAGCACGCCGGTCGGGCATTTGAGCCGGTTGTGTCTTCGCGGGACGGGCGAAAAGGATCCGATCGCCGACGATACTGAATGCGAAGCCGATTGCCTGAAGTCGTTCAATCCGCTCGCCGTCGAGCCGGCCTGCCTTGTAGGCCGCCCGTTGCGTCATCACCCAATTGGCGAGCCGGCGGTTCTCCGACCAAGCCAGCGGGACGTCACAATGCCCCGTTGTGCGGCGGTATTCTTGAAGAACCGCGAACATCGTCTCCCATCGCTCGCGACGATCATCCCAAGTAAAGCCGATTGCATCGAGCCGGGTGATGCGGGTCTGCTCCAACCGCCCATACCTGCGCAGCGTCCGCTGCGTGCGCACCCAGTTGCCAAGCGCTGGATAGTCTTCCGATAGCGTGGAGATTCGACAATGACCGTGTATTTGGTGATAGCCGACCAAAGCGGCGTACGTCTCTTCCCAACGTCCCTCACCAGAATGCTCCCAGGCGAAACCAATCGAATTAAGCCGTCGGATGCGTTTGGAGTCCAAGCTACCACGCTTGTGCATGGCACGCACCCCCTTTGCCCACTTGGCCAGTGCGGGATTCGCCGAGCCGTTGCGCGATACGTTACAGTCGCCATGGTGTCGATGGTACTCGACTAGCTCTGCGAACATATTCTCCCACCGCGCTTGTATGGGATCCCAAACGACGCCCAAAGCGTCCAACTGTCGCACGCGATCCGCTTCCAGTCGACCGGCACGCTTATTGCCGCGAACTCCTCGCAACCATGCCGCCAACTCGCGATTTTGCGGCCACGAATACGGGACGTTGCTGTGTCCGTGGTCCCGATGGAAGGCTTCCAATTGGGCCAGCATCGCATCCCAATCGCGTGCGAAAAACCGGCGATTCCGCAGTGCCCATACGAAACCGATTGCATCGAGCCGCTCGATTCGATCTCTATCGAGACTCCCCAACTTTCGCTGACGGCGACAGTTGAAGACCCAGCGGGCAAGTGCCGTATCGTCGCGACTGGTCGATGGCACATTGCAGTGGCCGTGCGCGGCCTTAAACGCCAAAAGTTCCGCAAATCGCTGCTCCCACCGATCCGATCCAACGATCGCGGATTTGCCACCAATACGAGGGGGTTGGCTCCGTTGCCGAGCTACCAATTGTGGTTCTAGCAAGGTCTGCATACCGTCAAGCCACCAATTAAGCGGGAGTCATACCAGCAATATGGGCCATACACCGAAAATTAGTGGTACGGCACACGCTTTAATTATCATAATCGATTTATTCCGAACGTCAAGTTCTTCCCAACAATTGTCTGCGGTGTCGGCTCGATTGATAGCACTACCGGAGGGGGACGTGGTGGAAGCCGCTTTATCGCAGGTTGTTGGCATTTTTTCTCAATTGAGCGATCCGCGCAAGGCCCGCCCCTATCAGGCCATCGTATCGCTGGTATTCCTGGGGTTGGTTGCACGCATTACGGAAATGGCCG
>JANXOJ010000584.1 GCA_025353625.1 Planctomycetota bacterium
CCCCGGCATCCGACGCGAAGACGCACCACATCGACTAATTTCCACTGACGTCAAAACACGTGCTGTGGCTGATACTGCGAACGTAAATCTTGCCGTCGGCAAAGGCGGGCGTCGTCCAGCACTTATCGGTGAAGGCTCGCGTGCGGGCGATTTCCCTATAGGCGCTTGGCGTCGCCTCGATAACCACCAAGTTGCCGTTCTCGGCCAGCGCAACCAAACGATTGCCTACTAGAATCAGGTGCCCTTGGCCGAAGCCCGCCTGCTGCCACTTGACGTCGCCGGTGGCCAGTTCCACGCACTTCATCGGTCCCTTCACGAATTTCTTAAAGCCGAACATCCCATACAGATAACCGTCCTTGCAGACCGGCGTACTCCAATGGTTCACCACCGGCTCGTCGCCCTTTTTGAACCAGAGTTGTTTGGCCGTCCAATTATCGCCCTGCTTCTCGATCCGCGAGGCGGCCGAACCGACGCCGTAGCCGGCCGAGCAATAGACAATGTCGCCCGAAACGACCGGTGAAGCGGCCGTCGAAACGTTGTAGCGGAAGGGGGCTTTCCAAAGCAGTTTGCCATCGCCGGCCGCGACCGAGACCAGGCCACTTTGCATGAAGAAGATCACTTGCCGCCGATCGTGAATTGTCGTTACGACGGGCGTGGCATGCGTTATCTTTTCGTCTTGGCCCTTCCAAACGACGTCGCCGGTATTCTTGTTGAGTCCCAAGAGCGACTGGCCCGGCCCGCCGCCGGCGACATAGATCAAGTCGCCATCAATGGCCACGGATGCCGCGCTGTTCCAGCCGATGTTGCGGCCGTTGTGCTGCCGCATCAAATCGCGAGTCCATATCTTCTTTCCGCTCGTCGCATCGACGCAATGCACGACGAGGTCCGGAGTGAGCAAGTAAACTTTTCCATCATTGTAGGTCGGGGTAGAACGCGGGCCGTCGCCCCCTCCAGCCGTGTCGCCGCCGGAGTAACCTTCGCCCTTGGCCACATCGGCGATCCACGCCTCCTTGCCAGAGGCGGCGTCGAGTGCCATGCAAATCTCGCGAGATTTTCCGTTGATATCGCGGACGACTTGCGTGAACGCCTTTCCGCCACCGACGGTGAACGAGCTAAAACCCGTGTTGGTTTCACCCTTCCATACGACCTTGGGGCCGTCGCCGCTCCAAGCAACTTGGACGTTCTCCGTAGAAACCCCATCCTGGTGGGGACCGCGATAAGCGGGCCAGTCACCACCCAAAACAGACGCCCCTTGCAGGACCAAATTAGCACCCAGCGCCGCAAACGCCCAAACAATCCGCATCGTGGATCTCCTAGTTCAACTTAATATACGACAATTGCACAACCGGGCCATTTTCGCCCGATGCGGCGAGTATGTCAACAGATGAAATCTTGGCCCCGAAAATGCCCCCTCTGCCAATTCCCGACAAAACGGCGGCTATTTGTCTTCCAACAATACGCGCTTTGCCGGCTTTAAATGGTTCTCGTCGAGCTTATCGACCGACCACAATAGCCCGCGGGTTACGAGATCGAGATATCGCTCGTCGGAAACGGTATCGTTATTGTGCCCGAGCGTGGTGGCAAAGACTTTCGCCTTGCCGTTGTACGTATTGGTCCAGACGGTGACGAAATCGCCCTTGTCCTGTTTGCCGCGAGCCAAGGCGTGGGCCGTGTCGAGCAGTTTGCCGGCACTGTTGTTGTAAAGTTCCTCGTTGACCGTCGTCCAATCCTTGAACGGCATCGTGATCGGGCTTTCCTTATCGACGTACGTCACTGCAATCGGCTTTTGCGCTCCGTGGCCCGTGGAGGGGCAGCCGGTGAACTCGAACCAGGGCGTCACGGCCTTTGGCCAGCCTTCACTGCGGTAGCAGTGCATGCCGCAATGGACGACCACGCCCGGCAAGCCGTCGCGATGCGGCTTGAGGATGCGATCGATAAGCTTCAAGTCCTTGACGTCGGCCGAGCACTCATCGTGCAGCACGACATCGAATCCTTTGGCCCAATCGTCGTTGAGATAGATCGGATTGAGGTGTTTGGTGCCGCTATCGGGATCGTACGCTATCCGCCACTCAACGTTCGCCCGAGCAGAAATGCCTTTCGTCAGAAGGTCTTTCTGATGCTTGTAATCGTGGCAGCACCCGCCGGCAACCAACAACGCGCGGATCGGTTTAACGGCCTCCTCGGCCCGAGCATGAGCGACCATGCCAAGGACAATCAAAGCCAAACACAGGACGGGGAAACGGAATTTGAAAACGGGCATATTGCGACTCCAGGTAGGTTAAATGAGTTGTTGGCGCAGGCATTGGTCATTGTAACATGTCCAGCGGCCGGAATGCGAGAGGGCGCAGGAAAACCGCAGTTTGCCCAGCAAACGTTCATTGTCTGGAAATTCGACGCTGGGACCGGCTGGAGCCGGGACTACGAACGACTATTTTGGAATCAATTATCCGGAGGTTTACCGACGAATCGCCATTTGTTATGATGGTCGTACCATGAAAACAAATCGCCCCTTCCATTTTGCGATCGTTCTCGTTATTGCCTCCACGGCCCAGGGTGTTGATGGTGCCGAGGGGCCGCACAATTACCTTCATCAAAAAGACGCTTGGTTTGCCGGTCCCGAGGCCAAGCGAATTGCCGAAAACGTTCTGTCGTACCAGTCCGATCTTGGCGGCTGGCCGAAGAATGTCGATACGACGGCACAGCGATACAGCGGCAGTGCAAATTCGCTGCATGCCACATTCGACAACGGTGCCACGACCGATGAATTGCGATTCCTGGCTCGAATCTTCAACGCAACCAAGGCGAATCGTTATAAGGAAGCATTTTTGCGCGGACTCGACCACATCCTCAAGGCCCAGTACTCGACCGGCGGTTGGCCGCAATCGTACCCGCCGGATCGGCAATATCATCGCCATATCACCTTCAACGACAATGCCATGGTTCGCCTCATGGAGTTCCTGCGAGAGGTTGCCGCGACGGAGCCCTACACCTTCGTCGACGGTGGCCGTCGTAAATCGGCATTGGCAGCCTTCGATCGCGGCATCGACTGCATCTTGAAATGCCAAATCCGCGTCGGCGACAAGCGCACCGTTTGGTGTGCCCAACACGACGAGCTCGATCTGCAACCCCGGAAGGGTCGAAGCTATGAGTTGGTCAGTCTCAGTGGGGCGGAGTCGGTTGGCATTGTGCGGTTGCTTATGAGCCTGGAGCATCCAAAGCCGGAAGTTGTCGAGGCCATCGAAGGAGCCATCGCGTGGTTCAAGTTGTCGGAACTCAAAGGGATTAAGCTCGTCACAAAGGAAGACCCTGCCGCACCAAAGGGCCGCGACCGCATCGTCGTCGAAGACCCGTCGGCACCGCCGCTTTGGGCCAGGTTCTACAACATTGCCACAAACCGGCCGATCTACTGCGACCGCGACGGCGTGCCGAAGGAGCGTTTGGCCGATATCGGCTACGAACGCCGCAACGGCTACGCATGGCTGGGGACTTGGCCGACGGCACTGCTGGAGAACGACTACCCCGCCTGGAAAAATCGGACGAAGTAACAATCTGACAGCGGGGGACGCGGGTGCAAGTTGTACTTTACGCCGTTTATCCGAAGAAAGGGTGCCAGCCACGAATGGCACTGTCGCGAC
>JANXOJ010000591.1 GCA_025353625.1 Planctomycetota bacterium
GATCTTTTTGCGCAAGTGGATGCGATAGCCGGCATCAAGCAAGGGCGCAAGCAGGTCAACGACAAACCGTCCGCCCGACCCCGTGATAAAACCTTCCACGTTCTCAAATACGAATGCTTGAGGCTTCTGTTTCGCGACAACGCGGGCGAACGTCGAGACGAGGGAGTTGCGCTGGTCATCCTTCTCTCTCCGCCCGGCGGACGAGAAGCCCTGGCACGGGGGGCTGCCAACGATGACTGCTGCCGGCGGCAGTTGGATGCCGTCTGTAATCTCCTTGTCGACAACGTGGTCGCCGAGATTCATCCGATAGGTCTCGACAGCGGGCTTCCAGTGATCGACCGCATGAACGACCTTAAAGCCCGCACGAGCGAACCCGAGCGACATTCCGCCTGCGCCGCAGAAAAGGTCAACTAACGCAGGTACTTCGCCGTTCTTCGACATCGCCGTCCTTCTCGCCCAGTCTCGCGGAGCATCTCATCCATTCTACCGGATCTGCGCGTTCTTTGAAAGCGGTGACGGTTCATGAACGCCTGAAATCCGGGAATCCGGAATTCCCGGGTAGAGTCGAGAGGTAGCGAGGGGAGATATAATCTCAAGTCGTCTATCTGAACTTTCGCAGATTTTAGGAACTGCAAAACCGTGAGAAAATAGGCGATCTCGAAACGGGCGTGCGATTACCGTGTGTCATGCCGATTGGCCGAGTTGCCCCTAATTCCAAGGAGGCCGGGAAAGCTCGTGATTTCATCCCGAGAAATCTGCGAAAGTTCAGGTATGAGAGGTTGAAGAAGGCGGCGTACTTTGGGATAAAGTGAATTGTTCGCAAACACAATCCCCTAGGAGCACGGCACCATGCGTGAGAAAAGGAAGGCCAGCACGCAGATGACGATTTGCGTCTCCAGCAAGAACTGCACGGACGAAAAAATCGGCAAGCGGCGGAAGAAACTCATCTACGCGATCTGGAAGGTTCAACGTACTTCCCAGGAAATCCGCGAAACCTACCGCAAGCGTTTTGGCATCGAAACCAGATATCGCCAGATGAACGAGGCGCGAATCAAGACCTGCACGCGCGATCCGCGATTGCGATTATTGATCGCGGGCATTGCCCTCGTGCTTCGCAACGTGTGGGCGTGGATTCATTTTCGCTTCGCCAAAGCCAAGTCCAGCGCAGGGCCGCAACTGTTCCTCGAACAGCTTCGCTTCCAAGAAATGTAGTACGAGATCACCCAGGTCATCGAAAATGCCTTGGGAGCCAACAAAACCCTTGGACTCGTTCTTCTAACCTACGAACGACTTAGGGCGAACTACTCACCGTAGGCCAATTTTGGCACTACTGAATTTGATTTTGAAAACGACGGCGTGCCGGCAGGGCCATTCCTTCACGGGCTGCATGGCAAACCGCTCCGGCTCCTGCTGGTATCGAATCGTGTCGTGGCTGCCAAGCAATTCGACCGAGTCAATCTTGCGGCCCAATTGGCCAAGTGATTTGATTTCCACCGGCCCTTGCGGAATCCCACACACAATCACGTAGAGCACACCACCCTTCATGGTAAAACGTACGTCCTGCCAAGTCATCGGTGCCATAAGCTCGTTCATTCCCTTCGGAGCAATCGTGGTTGGCCCCTCGCCAAACGTGATCCAGGGACGCGTGTCGAAGATCGCCTCGCCATTGATTGGCATCCATTTCGCCAACTCATCGAGCACGGCCTCACACTCCGGGTAGAGACTCCCGTCACCCCGCTGTGGGAAGTTCATGAGGAGGTTTCCGTTCTTGCTGACGACATCGGCGAGGGTGTGGATGACTGTCGCGGCACTTTTTTGGAGGGAGTGGGGATCATTGCGCGGGTTGTGGTTCATGTAGAACCAGCCGGCCAGGGATGTGTCGTCCTGCCAGGGTTTCTCCTGAGAGGTGTTCGCGACTCCACGCTCGTAGTCACGGACGAAGGTTCCAGCCTTTACATTCACGACGGCTTCCTCGATCCCGTTGTGTTCCTTGGCGTTGGAATTGAGGTAGTGGGCAATCAGTTCTACGCCGTACGTGCCGTGCGGGATGCCGCCATCAAAATAAAGGAGGTCCGGCCGGTACTTATCAACGAGATTGATGTGACGCTTGAGCCACGTCTGCTTCCAGGACTCGGGAGGCTTGTCCTTGGGGTTCTGCGGGGTGTTGTAGAGACTCTCGTAGGCCGGGTCGGCACCTTGATAGGGAACGCCCGCCAGAGGGCCGGTGGTGTCCGAGAGCCGGGCACCGTACATGTAGTTCCATCCACGCTCGTCGGCGTGGGAGGACACGCCAAAGCGCAGACCGGCCTTAAGTGCCGCCTCGCGCCAGAGACCCACGATGTCCTTATGCGGGCCCTTCTTGACGGAGTTCCACTCGTGATAGGTGGAGTCGAAGCAATCGAAGTTGTCGTGGTGCGTGGCGAGAGCGACAAGATATTTCGCGCCGGCGGCCTTGTATTTTGCCGCCAAGGCGTCGGGGTCGAACTTCTCGGCCTTCCACGATTCGATCACATCCTTGTAACCAAATTTGCTGGGATGGCCGTAGTGCTCCAGGTGCCATTTGTATTCGCTCCCGCCCAGGTGCCACAGGTCATGGGCGTAATTGTTCCCAAGGCCGGGAATCGAGTCTGGTCCCCAGTGCGACCAGATGCCAAATTTGGCATTCCGAAACCACTCGGGACACCGGTACTGGTTGAGCGAGTCAGCAGTTGGCCTGAACGGCCCAGCAGCGATTACGCTCGTCGCCGACGGCGCGGTAACGGCGGCGATGGCGGTCGCCGATTGGGCGAAAGCAGTGTGCCCCCCCAGGTCGAATGCCAGCACTCCCACGAAGACGAATCGGATTCCGAAATTGAATGGCATGTTATTCCCCGTCTTTCCGGTCAATCGATCACCATGAGTTGTTGGTTGTCGCGAGTTACGCGAATGCGAGTGCGGCCATCGGTTCCCTTGGTAAAAGTCGCGATGTCTCTCTGGTCGAGCCACTCGATCCGCAGGTTCGTTCGATCGGCGTTCCATGCCGTTTTCGGCGGGCTCTGTCCTTCGAGGTAGGGGAACAGGATTGCCTTAAAATCAGGTGCCACGGCCTTACTCACGACAACCAAGCGGTGCATCGGGATCGGCTTTTGCGGCGGATTGGGCAGACTGAACGTATCGATGGTCGCTACGGCACCCTTCTCGCGTCCTTCGGCGTTAAGCACCCGCACGAGCATGTATCTTGCGAGGTCACCCGACTTCTTTTCACCGAGGACCACGTCGTCGCGGAAGAATTGTCCGGCCGCGTCCCGTACGGCCGATACCTGGATGAGGTCGTCTTCCAAGATCATGCCCCATTGGTACTCGTGAGGGCTCGCATCCTTCTGGAAATCGTCGACGACGAGCACGTAAGGATGTGGCCCGCGAACCACTCCGGCCGTGCGGAAAGCCCGCTGAACCTGGTTGTGAGGAATCCACATTTCGGCACCTTTGATCGAGGTCTGCCAGTACGGCAGGTCGCTCCAGGGCAGGTCCATCCAGGGGAGCGAACTACGATGGAGGCGGAAGTCGTTCGCCGAGGCCGCGACCCGCTGGCCTCCTTTGGGGAAACGATCGTTCCCTCCGCTCTGCCACTCGTACGCCGACTTGGCATCCGCAGCGATGAAGGTCGCCTGCAGGGTGTCGGCCAGCGCAGCGACGCGCCCCATCGTCATGCCGGGCCCCCTGCCGTCGATCAAGGTGACCGAACGATTCTTGGGCTGGTAATGTTCCTCAACCTGGCGAAGCGGCTTGTAAATGGCCCAGTATCGTCCCAGGGCATGTACGCTGAAGTGGGTTCGGTCGGCGTACTGGTGTCCGCCGGAGGTGCTTCGGGCGAGGAAGTGCAATTGCAGCGCGTTTTTGTCCCAGGAACTGCGCGTGATGAGATTGCCGGAGTCGTTGCTGAAGAACGTTAGCGGCTTGCCCGCCGTGGCGTCGGCATGGGCCTGGTCCCAAGTCTTGGCTGCATACGGCTCAGCGAAGATTGCCTGGATCAACGGGGCCGCGATGAAAAAGGGATGGCCGAAGCGGACCGGAGCCTTGAATGTCTCGTAGTTTTCTCCAACCGTATTGCGGTAGACGAAATCGATCGCCGGATCGCGGGGGAAGAGGTGTTTCAGGACCAGCACGTCTTGCATCGGCGTGGTGTTGCCGCGCCCGCCGAGCGAATCGTAGAACGTGAAGTGACCGCCCCAGGGGTCCATGGCGTGCAGGTAGTAGCTGCCGACCTGAGCGCGCACCATCTTGAGCGCCAGCAGGTTGTTGCCGCGGTTGGCCACCGGGATGAGGTTCTCGGCGCACAAGAAATTCTTGCCCATGCTCTCGTACATGTCGCCCGCCGGGAAGCCGCTGATGCTGAGGTAGCGCTTGTAACCTTCAACGCAGCGAAGGTAGGTGCTGGCGTCATATCCCTTCTCCCCCTCAATGGCGCAGCAGAGGAAGACCAACCGCATGTGCATGGGTATCCAGTTGGAGACATTGGCGGGAAAGGCCGGCAGACCTTCGGCGCAGAGGATCGTCATGTTGCCGGAGGCTTTGGCGATTGCCTGACGAACTATGTCGCGCTGGGCGTCGGTCATCCGGTTGTAGGCGAAATCGTAGCCGAGGCCGAGCAGGCCCCCTTGGACGAGTCCATTGAACTCCTGGTAATCCCGCAGCGGTGGTCGGATAGCGGTTTTCGCCAAGGATTCGGCCTTCAGGCTGACGAAACGCTTATCGGCCTTAGCAAAGCCGCGGTCAAGTTCAGCACCGTCGAGTATGGCCAAGGTCGTCAGGGCAGCGGCGACCTTCTTTCCGCCTTCGACGTCGTTGTCGACTAGGCAGCGAAAACACTCGTAGATGATTGAGCAAGCCGGAGGAATTGCCATCAATTCGGGCCGGCCCTCGCCCCGCGCGGCCGCACCATAAAGCTCGCCGTACGTGGCATTCGGTCCGGTGAGGTCTCGATGCAGCATGGCGCGAATGCCGTCCATTTGCAATTTGCCCGGCTTCGACTCGATCAATTTCAGCCGCAGTTCCGGCAGATCTTTCGAGGAAAACAACACACGCGGATGTGCGCCTGGCGCCGGGGGCGGCTTGATACGTCCCGGGGCGAGGCCAGTAGCATCGTACTCGAATATCTGGTGGTAGTCGAAGTACTTCTTGAGTTCATCAACGGTATAGCCAAAATTGGCGTGCCGTTTCAGCATCGCCCAATCGAGATTTTCGGTACGGGTGTAGATCTCGTGCTCCTTTGGATCCGCAGCATAAACGCTTTGGATACCGACAAGGATGGCGTAAATAACCAATAAGGTATAGGAAAGACGCTGAGGGATTGGTTTTATCACGATCGAGGTAGGGGAGTTGTTCGGACTACGGATTTTCAAGACAAATTAGGCTTCCATCGACGCGCCACGAAAAATTGAGCAGATAGACCATCGCTTCCGGTCGGATGAACGGCAGGAGTTTGCCCACGAACTCGTTAAGTCGATGGCAGACCCCGAGCACCTTCTTGCCCGCCGGGCGCGCGCCCAGATAGGCCCCGCCCATTCGCGGTGAATAGATCCGACCGAACGTATACCTAAGTGCAGCAATAGGCCCAGACTTCCACGCCTTCCTTGCCGCACCACTCCATCATGGGTTCCAGGTACGCGGCATAGTCGTCGTGGAAGAAAGCTCGCTGTCGGCGGTTCCCGCGCTGCGTCACATGGTGAGGCACGCCGGAAATTACCACCCTCGCTAACCTTGCCGTGCCGTCAAGCTTAACCATCGAGACGCATTGCGTCAATTACCAGCAATTTGTCCCCGGAATGCCCCCGGATTTCCACTGCGGGACAACCGGGCCAGGGCGGATGAATACTTCCGCAACAGCCCTGGCGGCTCGCGCTGCCGGGGCTGTCTTTGAACTGCAACGCATTCAGTTGCCCCGTCATGCCTTAAAAAATCGAGTCCAAATGTTCGTTTGAAGAGCCCGCCATTCCTGTGGTTCTTGCCCATACATTTTGCTCGGAACCGTTTGTTCTAAGCATTTCGCCAAAGCCCGTTTGCGGTTAAGATTGGAAGTATAACTTCTAACATCAATGAACTGGTCCCGAATTTGGGGTCCATTGCCTGGAATATCCCAACTTATGAGCCTTGCCACGCGCTTACTCTTTGTAGCAATCTGTTTTGCGTCTGCCGCTTTCCAGCCGATCATCGCAGCCGAGCTGCCCACGCCCAAGAAACTCCGCGTCCTGCTGACCTACGGGGGACACGGTTTCGAGGAAAAACCTTTTTTTGCGATGTTCGATCGGCTTGCCGACATTCAGGTTGCGAAGGCTGCAATGCCGAAAGCCGCTTCGCTTCTCAAGCCGGGGCTGGAAAAGGAATACGACGTTATCGTCCGATACGACATGGCGGCCAAGTTCTCGTCCGACGAAGAAAAGGCGTTTGTGGAATTGTTGCACCGAGGGATCGGGCTCGTCGCGTTGCACCACAACTTGTGCGCTCAATCGCAGTGGCCCGAATATACGAAGATTCTTGGCGGCAAATACTGCTTCCAAGTTTTTGAGCAGGGCGACAAAAAGTTCGGACCTTCTCATTACGAACACGATCGGGATATGCAAGTTACCGTTGCCGACCGCGATCATCCCATCACCCGCGGCCTTGCCGACTTCGCCATCCACGACGAAGTCTACAACCACTACTTCGTTGCCCAAGATGCCCACGTACTCCTGACGACGAACCACGCCAAGAACGATCGCACGATTGCCTGGACGCACGAATACGCTAAAAGCCGCGTATTCTACTTCCAGCTCGGCCACGACTCCCAGGCATGGAAAAATGCGGCCTATCCGGAGGTGCTTTTGCGCGGCATTCGCTGGGCGGCCGGCCGCGATTGAAAATGTCGCTCGTCCTAAACGTGCGATACGTCTTGCTTGCTCCAGTCGGGGCGATGCAGAATCTCGCTCATGATAATCGCCTTCACGATCGCATCGGAATCGCCCAGGAAATCGGCTAGGCCGGAACCGGCGATCGGCATGGCCTCCAGCATCGGTCGCGAAATGTCTTCGCTCTCGGGCTTGTCTCCGCTCTCGACTTGCGGCGATACGGACGATTCGCCGCGGCGCTCTTTCAACCGGCCCACCTCGCCGCGGAATGCCTCCGTGACGTGCTGCGAGAACTGCCTATCGCCGGCTGCTACATCGTCGCCCAACTGATCGGAATGGCGGCGGAATTCGCTATTATCGAGATACTTCTGCGTTTGTCGGCCAACGCGATCTCCCACCGGCTCGTCGTCGTCAATGACCTCGGCCTCAATCGGCTCTTCCGCAGCCTCCGTCGGCCCGGTTCGCCGCTGCGATGCGCGCCGAAGGAATTCATCGATCTGCTCCTGAATCCGCGCGCCGCCGGGCTGGCCTGTCGGCGGCCGCAGCGGAGTCTGCATGGCATCGCGAATCTTGGACGTCACCACGCCAATCAAAGGGATGACGACGAACAGCACGATCACGATCACGATGGCCGGATCGCGGGCCGCCAGCAGGATCGGGGCATTCATTACGAGGCACCCTTTTTGTTACTGTTATTGTTGCTACTCGACGGCGTGGGTGCCCCCACGCGCGAAATAGCCATCCGCATGTCGGTATCGGCCTGAATGTTGCGGAATTTATAATAGTCGAGAATTCCCAACACGCCGTTCTGAAACGCCTGGGCAATCGCCAATGGCACTTCCGCCTCGGCCTGCACCACCTTGGCGCGGCTCTCCTCAATCTGCGCGATATTCTCCTGCTCCTCGGCAACCGCCATCGTCCGCAAGCCCTCGGCATTGGCACGCGCGACGCGCATGTCCGCCTCGGCCCGATCTGCCGCTATCCGCGCGCCGATGTTCTCGCCCACCGTGACTTCCGCTATGTCGATGGATACAATCTCGAAGGCCGTCTGCGCATCGAGTCGGCGGGCAAGCACCGTCTTGGAAATTCGGTCGGGAGTCTCCAGCACATTGTGGTGCGATTCGGCAGAACCGATCGCGCTGACGATGCCTTCACCGACGCGGGCGATGATCGTCTCCTCCGTGGCACCGCCGATCAACTGTCGCAAATTGGCGCGAACCGTCACGCGGGCTTTGACCTTCAATTGCACGCCGTTTTGCGCAACCCCGTCGAGTGTCTCGCGACCGAGATTCCGCGAGGGGCAGTCGATCACCTTCGGGTTGACGCTCGTTTGCACGGCTTCCAGTATATTGCGGCCCGCCAGATCGATCGCCGACGCCAGCTTAAAGTTGAGTTCCAACTTGGCCTTGCGTGCGGCAATCAACGAGCGGATCACCAGCGGCACGTTGCCTCCGGCCAAGTAGTGGGCCTCCAGGGCACGCGAGGTCACACCGTCGCGGTCTCCTATGCCCGCTTGCACGGCCATAATCTTGCTGCGGACGATGACGCCTGGACTAACCTTGCGAAAAGTCATGCCGACCAAATCGAAAATACCGATCCCCGCACCCGTCGTTTTGGACTGAATCCAATAACGAAAATAATGGGCGAAGACTGCCAGAAACAGCACGCCGACGAATAGTACGACCGCAGTAACAACGATAAACAAGGTCGAGAATGTATCGCCCAAACCGGGTTTTGGCTGAAATTGGGCAAAAAGCATCATGGCAGACTCCGGTGGCAGAATTGAAATGTGCTGTGGATTAGCCAGTCATTGTCCCCCCAAACTGTATGGGTTGTCAAGGTGGGGGATTTGGACTTTGGCCTGATGTCTTGGGAAATACGACTGTATTCCCGTTATTCAATGTCCTAGGCCCGCTAAGTCCTAAAATTAAATTCCTCTCCAAACGGATCCTCAATAATCGTATTGATCGGGCGTTCCAGCGGGTTCTCGGCGGTTGCGGTGGGTACTTCCTCATCGACCGGGCGAACGATTACCCGAGTTGCATCTACCTTGACCACGCGAACGGTTTGCCCGGCCTCGATGGCCATCCCTTCGCTCACGGCATCAACGCTATGCCCATCGATGCTCACCACGCCGCCCGGCAGCATCTGGCATTTGGCGCGGCCCAGGCGGCCGACAAGCCCCTTGAGCGTGCGTTGGCGGTCATCGTCGGGCCGGACATCCTCCGCCCGTGGGGCTTCGAGCAAGACCTGCTTTCCGAACGACGTACGCGGCCACCAGTGGAAGGCGAACGCCATCACAATGGGCAGGCCAAAAATGGCAATTGTCATGACGGTGATTCCGACTCCCGGCGCGGCACGGAAGCCGAGCAGAACGGCACCCAACGACGCGGCGATCGAGCAGAACGTGAAAATGCCCGCCGACGGGAAAAAAATCTCTAGGATGGACAGCCCCATCCCTAGGACGAGAAACAAGATGGGCAGAACCCAGATTTCCATATTTCCGATCTGTTTTTTGCGATAAAGCGGCACCGTCTTGCACCGTTGCTAGACAGCATACTCTTGCAACAATTATACCCTCTACGGAAATAGTTAGTACAATGGCCTTCCCCGAAAGCCGAAAGAAAAAGGGGCGGGAGTCTTTGATCTCGACCGGTGCGAGGAAAAGCCGTAAATTGGCGTCGTGCCACGACGTTTACGATTTGCCGGCGGAGGTTATGTATATCAACTGCTCAATCGGGCCGTGGTGCGCGATCGCGTTTTTGCGAGGACGGGCGATGGTCAGGCCATCGGTGACGCGTGCCCAGCGATGCGGCACTTCGGCGTGCCGTTGTTTTCGGAAGCGCCGTTACCATCTTAGAGAAAAAGGAGAGAAGTCGTAACACTTTACCGGAGTGAAGTAAATTCGAGGCAGATTACTTCGTGGGGCAGGTTTTTAACCTACCGCTTTCAACATCTTTCTGGATTCAAAAACTACGGATAAATAAGGACTTACGACG
>JANXOJ010000410.1 GCA_025353625.1 Planctomycetota bacterium
CATGGACGGACGGCGAACCGAGGTCGTCAACGATATCCAACTCTTGGAATCCAAGGGCCGGATGATTCTCGTTCACGTCGATATTTCGTTCAACGGGTTCCTCCGTCGCTGGGGGCTTAGCCGCTTCCATTTAGTGAAGGATGTCCTCATTTCGTGGAAGTACGTGCAGCCGCTTTCCCTGGAAGATGTGACGGCCACCGACCGCGTATCGCTCTCGGTCACGCGCTCGCAGATTCACGAACTGCCCAGCGAGGACTTGGCCGACGCCCTGGAAGAGCTTTCCGAGAAGGAACAGCAAGCGGTCTTCTCGGTCCTCGATTCCGAAAAAGCGGCCGAGACGCTAATGGAGGCCGAGCCTCGAGCGCAGCGGCAGATTATTTCCAATCTGCGCAAGGAGCGTGCCCGCACGATCCTGGGAGAGATGTCGGTGCCGCAGTTGGCCGACCTCTTCTCGGTGTTGCCGCACGACGACAAGATACAGCTTCTGCCGATGCTGCCGCCCGATCAGGCCCATCGCGTCGAGATCATCCTCTCGCAGCGTGAGGTGACGGCCCACGCGTTGATGTCGTCGCATTTTGTGACGGCCCGTAAGGACGACACCGTGGGGCATTTGATCCAATTGCTTCGCACATCGAATTTCGACCACGATACGATCTCCTACATCTACATCGTTGGCGACCCCGGCAAGGCATTGCTGGGCGTCGTCGATCTTCGCGAATTGATCCTGTCCAGCGACGCTATGCCGCTGAGCGATGTGATGGCAGCCCCGGTCGTGGCGGCCGAGGCCGACGACGTTCGCGAGGATCTCGAAGAACTCTTCGCCAAGTATCACTACCGCATGATCCCCGTCGTCGATCGAAGCGATCATCTACTTGGCGTGATCCAATACAAAGACATCATGAAAGGCACCGTCGCCCGTGCGACCTTGCAGTAGAGATTTCGCACCATGCCCCGCATCAAAACCACGCGCACCGTGACCATCGCCCTCATCATCCTGCGGATTTATCTCTTCGCAATGGTGCTGATTATCGGCACGAAGTTCATCCTAGTCGCCCGGCATCCGGGGAATGGCCAAGCGGCAGCGACCGCCGAAAAGTAGGCATCTCTTGCCGCGAGGGACCATTACCGCGACGTCCAATATCAACTCCGCGTTTTTGTAGCGCAGGCGGGACGTTCGTGCCGGCAAGGAGACCGGAGCAGGAAGGGAACTGGGCGAATTTTATAGGACGCGAGCCGGGCAGAGCAAGTGCATTTTGGGAAGGTGCTTTGGCGTCACTTTGGCGTTCGGAGATTTGCCTAGTCGCAACCGTGCGAGTATGATGTAGCTTCGACCGCCACAATCGTCCGAAAGTCAATTATTGCAAAGCCCCAAAGGAAACCAGCCATGATCCGCGCTCGCCTTGGTCTTGTGATTCTACTTGCCCTCACCTGCCTGCCAACGCAAATCGCCTTCGCTCAAATGGGCGGGATTCGTGCGACGACCGAATCGTACGATGCCGGCCTCGCGGGCCTGCCGCATCTCGACCCGAAAATCGCCGAGGGCTACATTACCATCGACGGTCGGGCGGAACTTCGCGTCCGTCCGACGGAGATTCGGGTGGTGTTGGCCGTGACCAGTGAAGCCGCGACGGCGCAAAAGTGCCAGCAGTCCATCGATGCCACGATCGAACGCCTCAAGGCGGCTTGGACCAAGCTGGGGATCGCCCCCGAGCATATTGTGATCGATTTCATTGCGGTCCTACCGACGTACGCGTGGTCGATGGAAAAAGATGGCCTCGTCGAAGTGGCTACTGAAAAGAAGTCCGGATATCGCATGCAAACCAACGTCCATTTGGCCGCGCAGTCGGAATCGTCGGCACAGACCGCATTGACCAAAGCCTTTGAGCAGGGCATCACGGACATCATTGCTTTCGATTACTGGAGCAAGGAATTGGATGAGATTAAAGAGAAGGCTCGCGATCGGGCGGTCAAGGCGGCGCGTCGCAAAGCGGACGCGATGCTCGGCGTACTGTTCCACGATGCGCCTCCGCTGATCAATGTGCAAGAGCAAACGAATGTTCGCTTCCCCGATTCGCTCTACCAAACGATCGTTCAGCGGGACGACGAGACGGTGCGCTATGGAGGGGGGCGCGACATGCAATATATCCACGCCTATCGCCCGCGCCACACGTACTATCGCGGCCTCTACAGCGACGGCGATGTCCAGCCCCGCGAATTGCCGATGAAGCCGGAAATCTCGGTGACTTCGACGGTTCGACTCTACTTCAAGTCGCCCGCAAGTGCGGAGGCAACGAAGCAGGATTTTGCGCCGAAGTCGAGCGCGTTAAAATGAAAGCCGACAACTTCATCGATACCGATCAAATTCTGGCAACAGACAAAACGAGATTCCACGGAAGCCCATTGCGGAATTCCATAGCAGGATGCCATAAAGCGGAACGCGATAAGCCGGTATATGGGAAGTCTTTGGAAGAATCCAGGCCTACGAAGGAAACAGAGTAAGACAATGCTGCAATCGGCCATCCAGCAGATCGAATCGGGTCACGACCTGTCTTTGGACGAGGTTGTCGATACGTTCACGCTCATCCTCGGCGGTCGAGCGCGCGACGACGAGATCGCCCGGCTGCTTTTAGCCGTCAATCGCAAAGGCCCCAGCGTGACCGAAGTGGCCGGCGCGGCGAAAGTCTTGCGGCAGCATATGACGCCCATCCGCACGTCGCGAACGATGCTGATTGACACCTGCGGTACCGGCGGCGACCAATTGCACACCTTCAATATCAGCACCACTGCCGCACTCGTTGCGGCGGCTGCCGGCGTAGCCGTGGCCAAGCACGGCAATCGAGCGGCAAGCAGCCGCAGTGGTTCGGCTGATGTTCTCGCGGCATTGGGCGTTAACGTCGAGGCCGATGTGGCTTGCGTGGAACGCTGCCTCGACGAACTCGGCATCTGCTTCTGCTTCGCTCCCTTGCTCCATCAGGCAATGAAACACGTTGGCGAAGTCCGAAAAAAGTTGGGTGTGCCGACGATCTTCAATATCCTAGGGCCGTTGATCAATCCGGCTACCGCGCCGCGGCAGTTGCTAGGCGTGGGCCGCCCGGAACTGCGGATGTTGCTGGCCAAAGCTCTCGTGCTGCTCGGTTCGAAGCGGAGCATCGTTGTCCACGGCAGCGATGGACTGGATGAAGTCACCCTTACTGGGGCAACCGACGTTACGGAAGTTTTTGAAGGTAAAATCTTCCAGTGCCAATGGACCCCGGATGACTTCAAGCTCGGGACCATCGACCTTGCCTCGATCGAGGTCTCCAGCCCGGAATCGAGCGCGGCCATGATTCGCCAAGTTTTGGCGGGCCATCCCGGACCTGCCCGCGAAATCGTGTTGGCGAACGCGGCGGCGGCAATTTGGATGGCAGAGCAAAACGGATCGCTAGCCGCTTGTGCCCAACGCGCCGCCGAGACGATTGATAGTGGTGCCGCGCGGGCATTGCTGAATCGTCTATCTCAAATGACCCACGGGTAGCCCTCATTTTACAGGAGTCATGGAGGGCTTCACACCGCCGCGGTAACATGGTAGACTCGGGGCTTCCCAATGCGTCGAAAAACGCCGCATTGGCACTTAGTCCAACATCCTCAATTTCCGTAAAGCCAGTAAAGGTCGAGACTTATGGCCAAGCCGCACCGCGTACCGAAAAAAGCCAATCATGGCAAGCGTCCCTCCAATAGCAAGGCCCGCAAGGCAAAGCGGCAAGTCGTTAAGACCTAAGCTATTCCAGAATCGCCTTTTGAAACCACCTTTTCCTTGGGGGGCCTTGGGTGCTGTTCGTGCCGAGGTTTCGCTAGGGACTCACGTTCGTTGAAGGGAGCCGGCCGTGGTTAAGAAGCCGTTGCTTGTCGAGTTTTCCGAATACGACCTCGATCGTGTAATCGCCACGATTGACGAGATCCACGAGTACAATCCGCAACGCTTTGAAATGGAGCAGTTGACGGCGATTGTGTTTGAAGATCCGGCTCGCGGTCTGTGCGTTGGTTACAAGGATATTGGGCACGACGAGTTCTGGATTCGCGGTCACTTTCCAGTCAAGGCCCTCATGCCCGGCGTGGTGATGTGCGAGGCCGCCGCGCAGTTGTCGAGCTATTTTGCCCGAAAGAACAAGCTCATCGCCGGCATCATCGGCTTTGGCGGCATGGAAGATATCCGCTTTCGCGGCATCGTCGAGCCGGGCGACCGCTTCGTCATCTGCACGAAGTTGCTCAAATCGCGAAGCACGATCGTGACCTGCGAGTTTCAATCGTTCGTCAAGCAGAATCTCGTCTGCGAAGGGATCATTAAGGGAGTGGCCTTGCCGATGGAATTGTTGACCGGGGGCTAGGCATTGAATCGTGGGACGGACCTCCGGG
>JANXOJ010000668.1 GCA_025353625.1 Planctomycetota bacterium
TCAATCGCTGCAAATTCTCGCCGGCACGTTCTGACACCCTAATGCTCCAAAGTATATACACCTGTATATATTCCGCCGTCCGGTTTGTCAAGGGGCTAGAAATCGGCGATGCGGCAAGGTATAAGTAGGTCTGTTCTGGAATCTTGTGCGCGGAATTGCCAGCGGACCTGGAGTTATCGCGTTACATTGGACACAAGGGTTCCGCCCGGCAAGCGGAACCGACTTTCACGCCACCCTCTGATCGGGGGGCTTCATCCTGGGGGATTTTTGATGAATCGTAGTTCCATCCTCGCGACCGCATTCTTGACGATCGCAGGCACCCTCGCAAACGGTGCCGATACGAAAGGCAAGCCCATGTCCTACGGCCAAGCTCGTGATTTCATGGCAAAACATACCAAGCTCGTCGAACTCACCGACGGCTCCGGTGCTCGCGTTGTCGTTTGTCCGCAATGGCAAGGTCGCGTGATGACCTCCAGTTGCGACGGGCTGTCGGGCCAAAGCTTCGGCTTCGTGAACGACGAATTTATCGACGCCAAAACGCCCAACAAACACTTTAATAATTATGGGGCCGAGGAACGGATGTGGCTCTCGCCCGAAGGCGGTCAATTCAGCCTTTGGTTCGAGCCGGGCAAGGAGCAGAACCTCGATAATTGGTATACCCCGCCGGCTTTCAACGAGGGGGCATGGGAGATCGCTTCCGCGACGAATAACCGGCTCGCGATGACGGCGACGATGAAGTTCCGCAACACGTCCGGCACGCAGTTCCATCTCGACGCAACGCGCACGGTTCGCTTGCTGGGTTCGAGCGATATCGCCAAGTTCCTGGGCGCATCGACGGCAGCGAAGATTGCAGCCCCCGGCATGAAGAGCGTGGCCTATGAAACCGATAGCCGGCTCATCAATCGCGGCCCCGACATGTCGCCGGAAAAGGGACTCGTCTCGATCTGGATCCTCGGCATGATGAACTCGGGACCGCAGACCGTGGTGATTGCGCCGTACAAGTCGGGCAGCGAGGCCGAACTGGGCCGCATCGTCAAATCCGACTACTTCGGCACCGTGCCGCCGGATCGCCTACGCATTCTGCCCGAGGCGGTTCTTCTGCGAGCCGATGGAAACTATCGCGCCAAGATCGGCGTTTCACAGCGGCGGGTTCGCAACGTGCTCGGTTCGTACGACTTCCAGAACAACGTGCTAACGCTGGTCCATTTCAGCATGGCCGACGATCCGACGAAGGAACTTTACATGAACAACCAGTGGGGCGGCCCGCAGGCGAAGCCCTATGTGGGCGACGTGGCCAACAGTTACAACGACGGCCCTCCGGCACCCGGCAAGAAGGGCCTGGGGCCATTCTACGAGATCGAATCCCTTTCACCGGCTGCGGCCATGAAGACCGGTGAGTCGCTTGCGCATCAGCACCGTACGATCCACATTGCGGGCAACGCGGCAACGCTGGCCGCGCTGGCCAAAGAAGCATTGGGCGTCGATTTGGCGAAGGTCAAGAGCCAGATGCTGGGGAATTGAGCCGGGCTTTTACCGCGTTCGTCGAGATATTTCTGGCTGGCCTCTCAACTGGCCGCTACCGTCGCCACATCCGGCAAGATCGCTATTTCCTTCTGGGTTTACGGAAATTCCCGTGCCTTCCCGACCGGTCTCGTCGCTAATCGTGGGTTATCTTTTCACGGATAGAAATACGACGAGAACTACGAACCGGCTCCCCGCCGACCTTTCAAGGCAGAAAGAGGCTCGTGACATGGCTCAAACCCGCATGCCCCCGCGACAAAGCGATTCCAAAGAAACCTCGCTTGAGGAACTAAAACAGCGCATCCACGGCAAGCTGGTCGATAAACTCGACCTGACCAAGGTGGGCGAGCTGGAAGGGGAGATTCTGCGCCGCGAGATTCGTCTCGTCGTCGAACATTTGTGCGATAGCGAAGACACGCTCCTCAATCGTTCCGAGCGCGAACAACTCGTCACCGAAGTGCTCGACGAGACCTTTGGCCTCGGCCCGTTGGAGTTCCTGCTGAAGGACGCGACGATCAGCGACATCATGATCAACGGGCCGAAGAACATTTACTGCGAGCGGCGCGGCAAGATGGAAAAGACAAACGTCGTTTTCCGCAACAACGATCACTTGATGCAGATCATCGACCGCATCATTTCCAAAGTCGGCCGCCGCGTCGATGAAACCTGCCCGATGGTCGACGCTCGCATGTCGGACGGTTCGCGATTCAACGCGATTATTCCTCCTTTGGCGCTCGATGGGGCATGCGTTTCCATCCGCCGATTCGGGTCCAATCCGCTCAAACTGGAAGACCTGCTGAACTACAAGGCATTCACGCCGGAAATGGTCATGCTGCTGGAAGGGGCCATGAAGGCTCGCTTGAATATCATCATCTCCGGCGGCACGGGCTCGGGCAAGACGACGCTTTTGAACACGCTTTCGAGCTTCATTGCAAATAGCGACCGCGTGGTGACGATCGAAGATGCCGCCGAATTGCAACTCCAACAGGACCACGTGGTCCGGTTGGAGACGCGTCCCGCGAACATTGAAGGCAAAGGCTCCATCACGGCCACCGATCTGGTGAAGAACGCCTTGCGCATGCGGCCAGAGCGAATCATCATCGGCGAGTGCCGCGGGGCGGAAACGCTCGACATGTTGCAAGCGATGAACACCGGGCACGAGGGGTCGATGACCACGGTTCACGCCAATACGCCGCGCGATGCGCTATCCCGCTTGGAAACTTTGATTATGATGTCCGGCTTCGACCTGCCGCTAAAGGCCATGCGGACGCAGATATCGAGTGCCGTGAATCTGATCGTGCAGTCGTCGCGATTGCAAGGCGGCCCCCGCAAGATCACCTACATCACCGAGATTTGCGGCATGGAGCAGGACACGATCGTCATGCAGGACATTTACCGCTACCACCAGGACGGCATCGACGAAATGGGCCGCGCGTACGGCCGCTTCGTCTCCACGGGGGTGCGGCCCAAGTTCATGCACCGTTTGGAATCGGCCGGCATCCGCCTGCCCTCTAGTGCCTTCCGCGAACGCGTCATGCTCGAGGACTGAAAACGTGAGCCCATTACTACTTGCATTACTGGCATTTATCGGCGTTGCGACCCTCGTGGGCGGAGCGGCCATGCTGTTTATGGCGCCCGAGACTTCGCGGGTCTCCGACCGCTTGGACCTTCTGACCGGAATTGGCGGATCGTCTGGGTCGAAAGGCGACTTGCTGAAGGACAACAGCGTCCTGTCGCGGCCTTTGGACGAAGGCCCCAACATGATCGCCCAGTGGTTGCAGAAGCTCGCCAATTTTGAATTGCTATTTGAACAGGCGGATACGTCGCTGACGCCGAGCAAGCTGGCCGTCGTTTCGCTGATACTCGGCCTAGCAGGCTGCGCTTTAGGTGTGGCCTTGCATGCGCCGCCAGCGACGGTTCCCTTGCCGGGGCTCCTCGCCGGATCGTTGCCCATCTTTTGGATCATTATGCGGCGCAACAAGCGGCTCAAGACCTTCGGGGCTCAGCTTCCCGACGCGCTGGAAATGATCGCTCGAGCCTTGCGGGCAGGGCAAAGTCTCTCGTTCGGTTTCAATGCAGTTGCTGCGGAGATGCCACAACCGGTCGGCAAGGAGTTCGGCAGGGCCTTCGACGAGCAAAATCTGGGCGTTTCGCTCGACGATAGCCTGCGGTCGATGTGTCAGCGAGTTCCCAACCTCGACTTGAGGTTTTTCGTAACGGCCGTCGTGCTGCAACGTCAAACGGGCGGAGACCTGTCGGAAATTCTCGATAAGATTGGCGAGTTAATCCGCGATCGATTCCGAATCTTGGGCCAAGTCCAGGCACTCACCGGCGAAGGCCGCCTGAGCGGCGTGGTGCTCATGGCCTTGCCTCTAGTGCTGTTCGTTGCCGTTTATCAACTCAATCCAAAATACGTGTCGATGCTTTGGACCGACCCGATGGGCAAGAAGATGTTGGCCGTGGCCATCTTCATGCAGATTTTGGGTGCCGTGGTGATCAAGAAGATTGTCGATATTAAGGTATAGAGCCGATTATGTTCGCCGCTGAAGCACCATTATTTACCTTCGCTGAAATCGTTCCGCTGGCAATCTTCGGATTCTTTGCCGTGGCGGCATGGTTTGGCTTGGAGTATATGGCCGCCGCCAAGCCGCGAACGCTCGAGCGGTTGGACGAACTCAAGAACCCCCAGAAGCGCCGCGCGGCCCAAGCCGACGCCGTTCTCAAAAAGCCCGACACGGTATCCAGGGTCATCGAAAAAACCTCGGCCTTGACCAAATCGCTCGCTCCCACAAACGAGGTAGACGCCAACAAGCTCAAATACCATCTGGCAAGTGCCGGTTTTCGCGGCGAAGGGTTGGTTCCGGTCTATTACGGGCTGAAGTTCGTTCTGCTGCTGGTTGGTTTTTTCGCCGGCGGCGGCACCATGCTCTATATTAAGGGGATCAATCAAAGCGGCATGACGTGGGCGGCCGCCGTGACGGGAATCTTTTTTTGGCTTCCGGATATTGTCGTCGGCTTCCTGGCACGGAGCCGGCAAAAGGCGATCTTTCTGGCCCTACCCGACGTACTCGATATGATGGTCGTCTGCGTGGAAGCCGGATTGGGGCTCGATCAGGCGATGCGCAAGGTGAGCGAAGAGATGAAGGAAGCCTATCCTTTGCTCTCCACCGAATTTACGCAGACCAACTTTCAGTTGCAGATGGGCCGCACCCGCGCCGAGTCGTTGCACGAACTGGGCCTGCGAACGGGCGTCGCCGACCTGCGGGCCTTGGCCGCCGTGCTGGTGCAGGCCGACAAATTCGGTTCCAGCATTGCGCAAGCGTTGCGCGTGCAGAGCGAATCGATGCGCACGCGGCGCAGCCAATTGGCGGAAGAAAAAGCGGCCAAGACGGCCGTGAAGCTCTTGTTCCCGCTGGTACTCTTTATCTTCCCAGGCATTTTCGTGATCCTCGTCGGCCCCGCAGCGATAACGATGGTCCGCGAGATGTTTCCGAAGATGCACTAAGACCCTACCCCGCCCCAGGCTCGCGCGGTAGCTTGCGCGGATAGGGCAGCGATTGCCGCTCGGGTAGGGGCTGGTCGTAGAGATCGGCCCATTCGTCGCGTTCTTCGTCGCTGGCATAGTACGTCAACCAGACGTCCGGATCGCCGCTGGGCCCCGTGCAATCCCAGTGCAAATAATTGCACACTTGGTCGAGCTTTTTCTCGCGTGCGGGGAGAATATCGCGATAGATCAGGCAATAGAGCTCGCGATCGCTGAGGTGCTCCGTGAAGTCGAGGACGATCCGTTTCTGGTGCAATTTGCGGAGGACGTCCACGAGGATCGTATGCAAGCTGCCGTCGTTCAGGGCGTCGGGCCGAGGCAGCCGCAACTCCGGTTCAAACCAACGGTAGATCGGCACGATTGGGGCTTGCTCCCATGCCAACATACTGGCTAGAAACTCGTTCTCGGCCGCAACAGTCAATTGATGAACGTTCACGCAGGTGATCGACTCATCGACGTAACGCTCCAGTTCATCGCGCAGTTCCGCGTTGCGCAGCAACTGATCGACTTCGTCGGACTGAAAAGATTGGGGATTGTACATGACGCGACGGTTTGAAATCCAGGTTCTGAAACAAGATGTGATACGGCGTCGCGGACGGATACCGCATTAAGTTCCAATTTATCCGAAGCGGATAAAAACTCCAACAATTGTACCAGCAACTTTTGGGGAATTTGTGAAGTTTCTTGAAACCCAGCCGTTACAGCCCTCACGGTTGATCTAGTTTGACATCCAGAGCGCGTTTCGGCTACTTGCTGAAGTGGATGAAGAGGAGGTCGTCGTCCTGGACGACGTAGCCTTTTGGCTCTTGGCGGACGAGGTGTGCGGCTTTGACTTCGCGTTCGCTGCCCAGCCGCATCAGGTCGCGATAGTCGAAGATTTCGGCCCGAATAAAGCCTTTGGCGATGTCGGTATGGATCGAGGCGGCCGCTTCCAGGGCCGTGCCGCCTTGGTGCAGCAGCCAGGAACGGACCTCTTTCTCGCCGGCCGTGAGGAATAGCCGCTGGCCCGACGTCAGCATCAGCGTGCGAATCACCGCGTCGCGATCGGCACCGCCGACGCCCATTTCCGCCTGAAAATCGGCGCGGTCCTCCGGGCTCATCTTGGCAAGCTCGGACTCCAGGCCGGCCGGGAGGGCGATCACCGGCGTTTGCTGCGTGCTTAGTGAGGTGAATCGCTCGGGCTTTGTTTCATCGTCGGCCGTGTTGAAGAGGATCACTCGGGGCTTCTCACCGAAAAGGCGAAACGAGCGCGTTACTTTCAACTGGTCGTCGGTCAGGTTCCAATCGGCAAGCGGCGTGCCGTTCTCCAAAGCTTCGAGCACTTTGGTGAGCGTTGTATGCTCGTGATGCAGTGCCTCCTGCTCGGCCTTGGGGAGCGGCTTGCGTTTCGATTCCACGACGCGAGCGATACGGTTGGTAACGATTTCCATGTCGGCCAGAATCAGGTCGCCATCGAAGGCCTGCATGTCGGAAAATGGATCGGTGCGACCGAAGGCGTCGATCACCAACACGAGGCAACCGGCTTCGCGAATCAACGCCAACCGCGCCGCGCTCCCTTCGTGGCTGCGGCTCAAGCCCGGCGTATCGATGAGCTCCAGCGACGCTTGCGAGATTTTCTTGGGCTTATAGATTTGGCAAAGGCCCTCGATGCGCGGCTCGGGGATGGCGGCCATTGCACTTTGAATCGTATGCGACAGGGCCGGGTCGGGTTTCTGGCCGGTGAGCCACTCGAAGACCGTGCTTTTGCCCGAACCCTGATAACCAACGAGACCGATTTTCATGGATGATTTCTCTGGAGCGTTTTGTTGTTTGGCAGCGTCGCGCCGCGCGGCGCGTTCCCCGTTCTTACCTACTTTTCGTCCCGGCGGTCAATTCCGCCAGGGCGCGTTCCACGGACTGGGCCGATGCGGGGTCGAGCTTTTGGCGGCCAAAGCGGACGCGGTAATAAGCCTCGACGACCTGCATTGCCAACTCGGCCTGTTCGCGGCGGCCGTTCATCGCCACCAGGCGGTCGCCGACGACGTGGGCAAACTCGCGCGGCGTCTGGCCGGCGATACGCCGCAGGCCGAGGCGTTGCACAATCTGCTCGAAGCGGCGGTAAAACTCGACCGAACTGCGGCTTCCGCGAGAAATCCTTCCGCCTTTACCGACAAACCGTTGCCAAAGCATCCGCCCGACGCGCCACAGCAGCCAGCCGACAGCAATCGGCGTTGCTAGGAAGGCCGCAATTGCCAACAGGCCCAGCAGGAACCCCATGATACCGCTTCGGGCCGTTTTGGCCAAGGCGGTCCAAAGGTTAATAAGAATTTCTCGCCACTGGCCCGGATTTGACAAACTCGCCGTGATGCCGCGCACGGCACGCGAGATCGGCCGATAGATGGCTGCCTGCTGCCGCTGTCGGTCCATATCGATCACGTACTTGTCCCACGCATGTTGCCAGGAGCGAAATCGATCCTGGAACGATCCCCACGTCGAACGATTCGCGGCCAGCGATCCGACCGTGCCGGGCGGCGTGCCATCCACGCGGAGCCACCCGCCGTTGGCCCAACGCCGAACGTCGCCGCGACGAAGCGATTCGGGGATTTGTGCGGCATCCAAATAGGCTTCCACCCAAGCGTGGGCGTGCAACTGTCGGACTTGGTAGCAACGTTCCACTTCATCCCATTCATCGCAACGGTAGCCCAGTACGACCCGCGACGGAATGCCCTGGCTGCGAAGCATCAAGGCCAACGCCGTGGCAAAGTATTCGCAGTGCCCGCGAGGATGCGCGGAAACAAAGTCCTCGATGGCATCGATTGCCGGATCGCGCGCTTCACCTTTCAAACTGTACTCGAACTGCCCGGAGCCGGACAGATTTCGCTCGAACGTGCGTGCAATCTCCAGATGCCGCTGCGGGGGCAGCTTGCTTTCTTGGACCCAGCGCGCGGCCAACTCGGTAAGGCGCGGCAAGGCGGGCGACTGCAACAGCGGACCAACATCGACAGGATGCCCAGCCGGAACGAGCTGCGCCAAATGGCCATCGACCAAACCGGAAGTCCCAACCTTGAAGTGGAGCGATTTTGGACCCTCGCCCGACGATAGAGCGAGCGCACTCCGCACGAGCCGCTCGCTTTCTGGAGCGTACGTTACATCGCGACCGCTTGCCGGCTCGACGATTGGATAAATGTAAAACAGATCGCGGCCGCCGATGTCGGGATCCATCGTAACATCTTGGACGACGACTTCCTTGGGCAAAGCAACGGATTGAAGCAGCCGAAAGTCGAAGAAAGATTCCGTCGCGGGCGGTTGTTCCCTGGACCATTCTCCATTGTTGTAAGTCACAACGGTTGCACCGCGGAGGTAGACATCTTCGCGCAAGGGATAGAGGTTCTTTTCGGCGCTGTCGGTGTAGAGTTTCAACTGTAGGACCTCTTGCCGGCTTTCGAGCAGTTCGCCTAACTGGCCCAAGGCGATCGACTGGTTAAAGCCCACGACCGGTTGGGCCTGGGTTGCACTTCCGCGAAACGCTCTGCCTTTGGGACGTGGGACGGCGATGAAGATGATGAGCATGAGCAACATCCCACCCAACGCGATGAAGGCCATGCGAATCAGGAATTCGGTGCCCAAGCCGGCTTGAGCGTTGCCGCCTGGGGTCGCGGTGAAGGTGATTTCAGGGTCGGCGAGGGGCCAGCGACGAGGTGGGACGGGTGGGGCTTTGTCTGGCAGCGGACCACTCCCGCTCTCGCCCGGCCTCACCCCCGGTCCCTTTCCCCAGGCACCACGCACCCACGATCGCGGGAGTGGGGAGGCAGCGCGCTGCCATTGGCCGTAGAGGACGATCAGTGCTAGGCCGAACATGCCGATGAGCGTGTAGGCGACGAGTAGAATACCGAAGACGAGGCCCGCACTAAAGCCGGCGGCGACGACGGTTTGTAGCAGGCTCATTACGGCCAGCCACCAAAAGACGCGCTCATCCTTCTCTTGAAAGAGCAGAATGACTTGAAGGTAGATGAGCATTTCGGCAAGCACGAGCAGCCGGGCTTCGCCGGACGATCGCAGGCCGCTGGGCAAAAAATAGAGCATCACGCCGACGGCCAGCAACGACGCCTGATTGCGAGGCAAGCGGAAGTAGCCGAGGAAATCGGTAATCGCCAGCGAAAGGACGACGGCCAACCAGAGGATCAACACGGACCACGACCAGGGATTGGACTGCCCCAGCGCGAGCAAGATTGCCCCCAACGCGGTTAGCACGGCCATCACAACGGAAAGTAGTTTTCGCAGGTCCATCAATGAAAAGTAAGGTGCAAAGTTTTCTACTCGGTCGCGCGAAAAAACTGCTCTAGCTCTTTGCTCGACGTATCAACGACGCGAATGTGCCTGCCGGCAAGGCGGCGGTATAGTGCCGTGGGCATCTTTCCGACAATCTCCGGGCTTTCTGGTTGGATTGCGCGCGTGCTGACGACGATGATTTCGGTGCCCGGCTCGATTTCGGCGGCGGCCTTTTGCAGAAGCTCGGCGGCCACGTCGCGCGCTTGCGGCTCGACGAGCGCAAGGCGTTCCATGAGATCGTCCAGCAAAGCGGTCGAGCCGGGGCCGCCGGTCGCGTGCGGCAGAGGGTCGGCGGCAATCAGAAATACATCGCTGCTCCCCGATCGGCACAACTGGGCCACGAGTGTTGCCGCAAAACTGACGGCCAATTCAATGTTGTCGTGGTGCTCCTCGGAAGGCACGTCGGGCTGCCATAGATCGAGGACTACGGCTACGTCGCGACTGCGCGGCTGCTCAAACTGGCGGACCATTAGCTCGCCTGCCCGAGCCGATGTGCGCCAGTGGATCGAACGGCGGTTGTCGCCGCGCTGCCAGGTACGAAGGCCGAAGAAGTCGCCTTCGATGCCGGGCCGCTGTTCGTGGCGATCGCTTCCGGCCAACGATTTATGCCGCCGCGCGTTCCATTGCGGAGAGAGATTTCCAAGCCGCGGCAGCACCGTCACGGTCGTTGCCGGGCAGCAGGTGTACGTATATCGTACGAGGCCGAAGGGGAATCGCGTCGAAAGCCGCATCGGTCCCAGACTATATTGCCCGCGCCGCGTCAAACGCCCGCTATACGCACCCTTGCGGCCGTTCGCGCCGGGTACGTAAGGAAAGAGCACGCTTGCTTCTTCCAGCAATTCCTCATTCGGCTTTCCCGTGCTGCCGTCGATTCGCCGGATCGGTTCCTCGAGGAGCAATATCCAACTCCCCAAATACTTGCGCGTGTTGGTGATTGCCAGGTTGACAATCAGCAAGTCGCCGGCGCAGATGGCTTGGGGCAGCCGCCGCTCGACGATCAGCCCGCGCAAGGTCTGTAAGGCAAGGTGCCGGCTCAAGAACATCGGCCCTGCCAACATGCCGCCCAGAATCACCAGCAGATTGACGTCGCGCAACACGGCCCCGCCGAAGACCATCGCGAAGATGAAGAGATAGTACCAGCCTTCGTGCGTGATCTTATTGGTGCAGCGAGGTTTCATGCCGGCACGCGAACCTCTTCCACGATCCGCTCGACGAGGGCTTCCACGGCCCGCCGCTGCCCGCCGTGCAGATAGCCCTTGGGGATGACGCGATGGGCCAGGACGGGAACGGCCAGGGTCTTGATATCGTCGGGCACAACGTAGTTCCTTCCGGCGGCGAGTGCGGCCGCTTGTGCCGCGCGGTAGAGCGCCAGCGCCCCGCGCGTGCTTGCGCCGACGTGCAGTTCTTCGCACTTCCGCGTTGCGAGAACGAGATCGAGCAGATAGCCGTTCAGGCTTGCATCGACGACCACGCGGCGAACCGCATCCTGAAGCTCGGCGACTTGGCGGCAGTCCAAGCATGGCTGCAACGTATCGACCGGCTCGCCGTCGCGATGGCTTGTAAGAACTTCCAACTCGACCTCCCGCGATGGATAGCCCATCGGGATGCGGAGCAGGAAGCGGTCGAGTTGGCTCTCCGGCAACGGATACGTGCCTTCAAACTCGACCGGGTTCTGCGTGGCAATGACCATGAAGGGACGAGGGAGCGGATGGGTCTGGCCATCGAAAGAGACTTGCCGCTCGCTCATCGCTTCCAGTAGCGCGCTTTGCGTTCGCGGTGTGGCGCGGTTGATCTCGTCGGCCAAGACGACGTTGGCGAAAATCGGCCCAGGACTGAATACGAATTGCCGCGTCTCCGCGTTAAAAATGCTGCTGCCGGTGATATCGCCGGGCAAGAGGTCCGGCGTGAACTGGATGCGGCGGAACTCGCCGGCTAGGCTGCGCGCGACCGCTTTGCCGACGAGCGTCTTGCCGACGCCCGGCACGTCTTCCAAGAGGACGTGTTCGCCCGCCAGGAGGGCGACCACGGCCAATCTCACGACCTCGGGCTGGCCCAAGACCACGCGACCGATGTTGTCGCGGAGTTGGCGGATGAGCGGTTCGGGTTGATCCATGCGGGCTGGTCTCGGTGGTTCCTCTCATTCTAGTTGTTCGGGCGTGCCGCCGCGAGTAGCCGGCGTTCGCTTTTTTCAACCGCGTTGACAAAAAGCAACGTGCGGAGTGAATTGGCAAGTTTAATCCAACCGTTCAATATTTCAGGGAGTAGACTTATTTTGCGGAAAGTACCGTGGTTCGGGCAGCGTCGAGCGTTGGGATGCAAACGGCATCCGATGCGAAGACCCGCCAAAACGCTGGAATTCAAGCAAATACTAACCCGACGCGCCGGCGAGAATTGACTAATTTCTCGCCGATCGGCGCACAATCCTCGCTAGCGCGTTGGGTTTGTGGGAATGCCGTTGGCACACCGCTTGCTGCTAGGGTCAATGCCTGGCCCGTTCCGCCGATCTGCCGCACCGTTGGAGTTCCATGATTAACGTCCGAGAAATCAACGCGATTGCAGAACTGAGCGAGGTCCGCGTCGCTTGGGAGGCGCTGCTTGCGCGAACTGCGTCGGGAACCTTCTTTCATACGCTCGACTGGCTGGAATGTTACTGGCGGCATTTTGGCGACCGACAACGCCTGCGCGTTTTGATCGTATTGGACGACGACCGGCCCATCGGCGTCTTGCCGCTGGTCGTCCGTGCGGAAAGCACTCGCGTCGGCAGCCTGCGAATCCTGACCTATCCCTTGCACGACTGGGCGAGCTTCTTTGGCCCCATCGGCCCCGAACCGGCGGCGACGTTACTGGCCGGGCTTAAACACCTTTGCGATACCGATCGCGATTGGGATATACTCGATCTTCGCTGGGTCAATGGCGATGGCAACGACCGGGGACTTACCGAGCAAGCCATGTTCCAAGCCGGATTTCAGCCGCGTGCGCAAAAATGGGATCGAACCTCGCTCGTGGAGTTCTCCGGCGATTGGAACGCCTACTGGAAGAGCCGCGACGGAAAATTTCGCCGGAATATCGAGCGTACACAGCGGGCAATGCGCGAGCAAGGCCGCCTGGAGTTGATGCGCTACCGTCCCGCCGCCAGCAACGGTAACTGCGATCCGCGTTGGGATGTGTACGAACAATGTGTCGCACTGGCGCAATGTAGCTGGCAGGCCGAGTCCGACGACAAGACCAGCATGTGTCACGCCGAGATGGCCGGCTATTTCCGCGACGCCCATCGAGCGGCCTCGCGGCTGGGTGCCGCCGATATGAACGTTCTGTGTCTCGACGATCGGCCGATAGCCTTTGCCTATTGCTACCATTGGCGCGGCGCGGTCATCGGCCTGCGGATGGGCTTTGACCCGCACGTCGCGCAGCTTAGTCCGGGGCTCGTCTTGCAAAAAATGATGCTTGAAGAAAGTTGCCGACGCGGCGATAGCAGCTTCGACCTGGGGACCGGCAGCCAAGACATCAAGCGTCATTGGCGAACGAGCCTCGTCCCCAGCTACCGCATTTCGCACTTTCCCGCCGATATCCTTCGTGCGCAATTGCTGCGGCTAAATCGCTGGCTGCGGCAACGGTTTAAGGGCGAAAACGATTTTGCCTGTTCGCAGGTGGTTTAGAAGCCAACCTACCAACAAACTTCAAGTTCGTTGGTGATTTCGTGAACGCCGGCGATGTTACGCAGGGCCTCTTGGGCCATTTGCTTTTGAAAGAAACTGCCCACGGTCCCACGCAAGGTCACGCGACCTTCGCTCATCTCGAATCGCAATGTCCGCCGGGTGACATACGGACTCTGGTCCAAGGCGCAATGGACGCGGTCTTCCAGCAGGGGGATGTCGATCATGGCAGCAATCGGGCAGGGAACTGGGGTAACGATACTCGTGGTGGGCTCGCTCAGGCTGCCCACCAACAAGATCGGTTGCCCCTCTTAGATTGCTTCATAATTTCACAATGAAATGACTACGGAATTTAGGCCGAGTGGGTCGAGTGTAGTGAATGTTCGGGAGGGAGGGCTTGAGATGCGGAACCTACGGCGGCAACTTATAAGACCCGCGCCAAAAATCTAAGACTAAGCCCTATCCTCGCGTTCTCGGGCCTTCGCAGATTGCTTGAAAATCGGGATCTTTGCGAAGAGAATCGAAATCGGGCTCGAGATCGATGAGTTGACGAAAGTTTGGATCAATCGAGAGGGATTGCTCGAGGTAGGAAAGGGCGTGGGGCTTGTCGCCAGCGACGCAGTGGTAGCAGGCCAGATTGTAGCGAATCAGCGGATCCTCGGCGTCCGCCGCGAGGGCCGCCTCCAGGGCCTCAATGGCCAAATCGATCCGACCAATCCGCTTGTAGCACCAGCCTAGGGCGAGCCAGACCCGAGTGTTTTCCGGCTCGATCTCCGAGACCTTCCGCAACGGAACGATGGCGTCGGAATATCGTTCCAAAGTACGCAGGGCCTCGCCGCGAAGATAGAGGGTTTGCACCTCATTGGCATCGCCCTCGGCAAGCCGCGACAGCTCGTTGAGTGCCTGCTGGGGTAAGCCGAATTCGAGCAGCCCCTCGGCGTGCTGCTGAAGCTTCATGCGTCGAATTCGGTCTAGGGACTTCGCCACGGCACAACTCACAATTGCAAATCTCGGTTCCATTTGCTGCCTACTCTATTATAGCCGCTGCGATTTGCAAGCCCAAATAGATCATTGGCCGCGAAAAAGGTCCGCTCGTTGTAGAAAAACAACGCGCTGCGGCTCGAAGCGGTGCGTTTTTGCAACCTTTCTCCCAATTTATCGAGAGCAGGCGTTTGTCCTAACCGCCTTTCCTACCAACGACTTGCGGCAAGTTAATGGTCCCATTCGTCGGCTTGGCCTCGCGATTGCTTGACCCAATGCTTGACGACGAGGAGTCCGCCCA
>JANXOJ010000688.1 GCA_025353625.1 Planctomycetota bacterium
CTCGGCATCGGCTTGGCCGGTTGGCTCTTGCTCAGTGCCAAGGCGTTCCGCAATCCCTTGCTGCAATGCCTCGTTGCCGGCGCGATTGCCGCATGGCTGGGCTGCTTGCAGCAGATGAAGGCGTGGACCTATCACTACCTGCCGTTCGAATGCTTGGCGGCCCTCGCAGTGGTCTTAACGGCAATCCTCATTGGTCGCGTGGTGTCGCGCAGTCCTGAAGGCGGCCGGATGCGCCTGGCCGCCGTTCACTCGGCATTCTTTATCGAAGTTGTCGCCGCCGCTATTGCGATTCATGCCTTTGTCGCCGATGGCCTTGCCGTGGAACCTTTGAAGCTCGTCCCCGGTTCCATTGAAGCGGCCATCGCGGAGAACTCATCGACCGGCGACCGTGTGATGATCTACTGCACGAGTGCCGTGCCGATGTTTCCGTTGTTTCCCCAGGTGAACCGCCGCATGGGATCGCGTTATCCGCAGCCGTGGCCGATTGCCTCGTTTAGTCGAGCGGCCGCCCAACGCGGCGAGAGCGAAGGGCGTTTGCTCGCCGATGCCCCGCCGATCGAGCAACGGTTCATTGCCGAATGCTGCGAGGATATCGTCGTGCGTCGCCCGTCGTTGATTGTGGTTCGCACGGAGAAAAACAATCAGGGCTGCCCGGAGGATTTTTGCATCAGCGACTACCTGCATCAAATGGGCGTGCTGGATTTCATCGCGGCAAGCGGTTACCGTCCGGTTTCCGGCCCGCAAGGCTGGATGCTTTACGTACAATCAAAATAGGTCGATCGCTAGAATGTGGCCGGCAGATTCGGCGTGCAAAATAACGGCAGACGGAGCGTGCCTAAGAGATTAGACGCCCGCCAATTCCCAAGGATTGACCACTTCGGCGCCCAACGCGCGCAGGCGTTGCCCGACGACCGGTGCCAGGCTTTCGGCAACGCCTAAAATCACGCGCTCGCCGCGCAGCCCGTCCGTCGAGCGAATCGTATGGCCCAGGAATTTCTTCCCGGCTTGGAAGGGCGATTCGTCAATAAAGCCGATGCAATCGTCGCCGAGGACGCCGGAAATCAGCACGCCGATAACGGCCGTCCCGAAGACGAGCGACGGCCCCTTGGGAAGTTTTTGGAGGCAGCATTCCAAGCGGTGCAAAAGCGATAGTATCGGTGCGTCGCAAGGTTCCAAGGGCGTGGAGGGCAATTCCGCCTTCTCGACCGATCGCGCCATTGCGATCTGCTCGTTAGAAATGATCGTCGTATCCGGCCTACCGACAAACCGCGAACGCAAGAGCGTCCGCTCCAACACGGGAGCGACGAAATGGCAGGTGTGGTCGATCACGTAGAAATCCAACGGGCTGGCCAGCAGGTCGGGCACGACAATCACCAGCAGACCGCCCGGCACCAGGAGCCGATGGATCGTATCGAGAACTTGTCCCGGATTGGGGATGTGTTCAAAGGTATGGATCAACACGCAGGCATCGAACGGCCCGACGACATCCGCCAGTTCGCCGCAGCAATAGGTGTTGGGTCCGCAAATCGGCTCGATGATGCTCTTGTAACTTGGATCGAGATCGAAGCCGTGCAGTTTGAAGTTAGGTGCCGCCGCTTTCAGTGCGGTCAGGAACGCCCCGCGTTGGCAGCCAATCTCCAGCACGCGCCCTTCGCGGTTCCCTCCGAGTTGCGAAACCACGAGATCGGCGACCAACTGCGATCTCGTTTGATGCGGCTTGCCGGTTTTGAAAATGAGCTTGTCGGCCGCCGGGTCGTTGTCGAAGACCTGATAGTTCAAGTAGTCGGCGACGAGCGTCTCGTCGGTTTTTTGATAGAGGTTGCACGTCGTACACTGCATAATCAGCGTGGGACGGAAAACGGGAAAGCAGGCGGATGAAACGGCCACCGGAAGTTTTGACGAGAACAACACCCGCAATGGACTGCCGCATAGCCGGCACTTACCGGGTAGGGTTGCCGTCTTTTCAGTCGCCGATTCTGCCATGCAACGAGTCTCCATCGTATCGTAAGGGGAAGTCGAGTAAGGGATGAGTGGCCGGTACACTGAGGGGTTCCGCGAACGAGCAGCAACGAACAGCGTTATACGCGCGTCAGTCGATTCTCCGTCACATGCTGCTGGTTCTTGCGCAATCGCTCGTACCGGCTGCGGTCGATAACGCGGCCGATCCGGCGGACGAAAATCTCCAAGAGGCTATGCACCACGGAACATATATTCTTGAACTTGAACGCCTTGGAGTTGCCGCCAACGCGCTCCTTGGGAACCACCGGAATTTCAATAAACGTTGCGCCCATGTAAAGCAAGCGGGTTACGAGGTCGGCCTGGAACCCGAAGCCGGGCGAATTGGGATGCCAACGCATGACGTCGTAGCGACGCAATACCGCCAAGCCATTGTAGTACTTGATCTTGCATCCGCTAATAAGGTTCACAAGCCCAGTATACGTTCGCGATATCATCCGCCGCGACCAGGTTCTGGCACTGGCATCCGCGTGGTAGGAAAGGATGATCTCGGCCTCTCCCAGTCGCTTGAAAATGCTTACCAGCGTTTCCTTGGTTTCCACGTCGTCGCCGCACATCGCTCGATAGTATTTTCCGCTACCGTGGAAGGCCGCCTCGACGTAGTTGACGCCGATGCCCTGATTGAATTCGTTGACGATCAGCTTGACGGGCTCCTCCGGATGCTCGGCCATGTAGCCCTTCACAAGTTCCACCGACTTGTCGGTCGAGGCGTCATCGACGATCACGATATCGTAGGTACATCCAACTTCCCGAAGCGCGGCGCGAAGCGTGTCGAGCGTGGGGATGATCCCTTGCTCTTCGTTGTAGCAAGCGACGAAGAGACTTAGATCGCAGGCAACGGCCGGCTCTGGTGCAACGACAACGCTCATGGGACTCCCTCGCTGCTGCAAGTTTCGATATCGGCATCGCGGCCCGTTCGGCCGTCGGCACTACTTGGTAAAGCGGCACGTCCGCCGAGAATGGCCCAGCGCAGGAACTCAAATATCCTGGCGACGATCAAAAAGCTTTGTTTCCCCGAAAAGTACCGCCCCTCTTTCTCGACCAAATATCCACCACTTACCAGTCGTTGGATGCGAAGGGCGATCACCGAATCTGTATTATAACATGAGGCAAAAGCGATCGCCGGCATCGAGCCGCCGGAGTCGGCAAGCTCCTGCAACATGCGAATGCGGAGCGAGGCGATATTAAGATTCACGAAATTGAAGTAGCCGAAGCCAAACGCGACATAGGCCGCGCCATTCATGCCGACGATTGCAAGAAGGTCTGCCGCACCGGTCCCCATCGACCACAACAGGGCGAAACTTGCCGCTAACGCGGCCGCGAGTCCGATGGAGAATCCTGCCAGCAGCGGGTAATAGGGGCCGCGATTGAGCACGACTCGGCTGGCGACCAAATGCGATAAGCAAAAAACGGCAAGTCCCACGACCGGGATAATTGCCAACAAAGCGTAAGAAATTGACATGGCCGATTACCCCCCCTTTTTCAACTTCAGGACGATTCGAGCCACACCGACGGAGCGTGCCCAGGCCCAACCTTTTGCCGTCAAGCAATAGACGCCATCGCTTTCGGTAACCATTTCATCGCGGAGCATGGCTTCCAGCCGCAATTCGACCGGTCGCTCACTTCGCAGAAGCGACTCAAGCTCCTGCCGCGAGCGGCCCTTACCACGACTATCGGCCACGGAAAGCAACAACGCCATGCTTGGGCTGCGTCCTTCCAGGGCCGAGTAGGCAACGATATAGGCCAACGTCACAGCCACATGAAAGATCGTCACATGGGCAATCTCCCCAATCCCCAAGGGGCGAAAAAACGAAAGCCCCGGCACAAATAGCACCGCCGCTAGCCCAAGCGGCAAGGTTCCCAGCAAGATCACCAACAGGGCCGCCGACTGTCGCTGGGGAACCTTCATCCGCCATAGAAGCCAATGCAACAGAAAACTTGCGCCAAACAGCCCAATCGCTAGAATCGCTATTTTCATGACTGGCCAGTCGAAAGGCAGGGTTTTGTCGGCGTATTTTGATAAAAGCTCAATCATCTATCATAGCCTATGCCCGGTTTTTTTACCAGTTCGGCGATAGGCAAAGGAAACCTCTTTCCGTTGCCCCATGCGGCGATTATGATGGAATCTTCGCGCACAATCCGAATTTTAAGGCTGGCGGCATGACTCCCCCAAAGACAAAACGCAATGACGCAGTTGCCGCTGGCCCCGTAGCGGGTAACGTCGCGTCGGGCGGATCGACAGCAGGCGGAATGCGCTCGTTCCTTTCGATCCCTGTCGATCGATTTACAATTGGCCTGACCGTTGCGTTCTTTGTTCTCAACCTGACGTCCGTTCTTTGCCATGCGATGTGGCGCGATGAGTGGTATGTTTGGTTGTTTGTCCGCAACTGCCCTTCTCTTGCGGCAATCCTCCACGAGATATGGCACACCGGCCGCCCCGTCGGGTGGTACGTGCTTTGCTGGTTCGTCAACCTATTTGGTTTTTATCCGTGGAATTTGAAGGTTCTGCACGTTCTGTTTTCGACCGGCACGATTTTTCTCGTTGCTCGCTACTCGCCCTTCACGCGCATGCAGAAGGCCCTGTTTGCGCTGAGCTATTACCCGTTTTACGAGTTCGGCACGATTTTGCGGGATTACGATGCGGGGCTGTTCTTCATTATCCTGGCGGTCGTTATCTTTACGTCTCGCCATAACCGGCCGATTGCCTTCGGTATCGTATTGGCATTATTGTTTCAAATCAACGTCTTCGGGATACTAATTGGTTCGGCGTTAGGGGTGGCCTATATCTTCGATCTGTGGTGGAATCGCGCTGCCAAGGGCGAAAAACTTCCGCTGCGCGGTATTCTTATCGGGATGGCAATCGCGGCGATTAGCCTCGCCTTGGCCTACTGGGTCATGCAGACGCCGAAGGATACGAAATACTTGTTGGGCACCTTCCCAGCCACGGACCTTTCGGCACGCGTATATGAAAACATCGCCCACGTTTGGCGAGCCTGTTGCCCGATCCCCTTCGAGAGTGCCTGGAATACTAATTTTCTCGATCCGTGGCCAATGTTTGAGTTTGCACTGGGACTGATTTTTATTATCGCGGCAGCGGGCATGCTGTTGCTGCGTCCCACGGCGATGGTCTTTTACGGCGTCGGAATTGTCGCGGTGATCGGCTTTCTTTGCTATCTTCAGTTGCTGGCCAACATCAATCAACTGCGGTATCAGGGCCATTCCTTTGTGGTCATGTTCGTCGCCTTTTGGCTTACATCGCATGGCCGCGAAATACAGGCTGGCCGGATTCTCGGTTGGTGGCCGCTTTTGGTTTGGCGTCGTCAGCAGTCGGCGTTTCTGGTCGCCGTGCTCGGCATCCAAGTGGTCGCCACCGCGATGGCGTGCTCCCACGAGCAAGTTCTTCCCTTCTCGGGCAGCCGCGAGGCGGCGGAGATCATTCTCGAAAAGGCACCCGGCCTTCCCATCATCGGCGACTGCGACTATGCCGCCTCGGCGGTATGCGGATACGTCGATCGCCCGATTTTCATCGCGTGTCGCGGCGAATACAGCGGCATCCTCAAGGTCGATGCGAAACGACGCGGAACCCCGCTGCCGCAGCAAGAACTGTTCAATGCCATCAATAGTTTTATGGCGATGGAAAAAAAGGACGTCGTGCTTCTGCTCAACTATGCGTTATCGTTGAAAACGGATGACGGTCAGGTCGAGTTGCTGGGAACCGTGACGAGAAGCATGGAGGGTGGTGAGCGGTTCGTCATGTATCGGATTAAATATCGTAAACCGCAACCTTAGACCTGCCAACGGAAAACCTTTTGACGTTGCCGACGAAGCAAACCTTGGATTGCCGAACCATAGCGACCTTTTCAGAGACAATTTTATGAGTCAGGCGGAAGCGGAAATTAGGGCGTGCCCCGTGTGCGGAGCCACCCAAAGGGTTTTTGCGGTTGCGGCACCGGGCGATTATCTCGACGAGGAACACCCGGTTCCCGTGGCGACGTACCCCTACTACCGCTGCGCGGAGTGCGAGGCGATCTATCTCGGAACCTTGCCGTCGACGGAGACTCTGTCGGCCTACTACGAAGCACCCACGTATCACGTTCGCCACGCCAGCCTGACCGGCGATCGACCCGATCGGGTCTCGCCCATCTGGTCGGCCTATCTGCGGATCGCACGTCCCGTGCCCGCCGGCAAGCCGGGACGGCATCTCGATTACGGCTGCGGCCCGGGAGACTACGTCGCCTTCGCGCGATCATGCGGCTGGGAATCGATCGGCGTCGAATACTCCGACCGAAGTGCCCAGGAGGCCCGCTCGCGCGGTCTCGAAATCATCCTCGAATCGGAATTGGATCGCCAAGCCGAAGGGCAATTCGACTTCATCACGTTGAATCAGTCTCTCGAACACGTCCCCGATCCGGTGGCGACGGTTGCCGCCATGACCCGCCTGCTCAAGCCGGGCGGGACGATGTACATCGAGTTCCCGAATTTCGATTGCTTGGAGTATCGCATTTTCGGCAGGAACTATTCGATGATCTCCGCACCGCTCCACTTTCAGTTCTACACTCCCAAGACGATGCAACGCATCGCAGAAAAGACCGGTCTCGAAGTGCTGCGACGCAAGAACAACCCCTGGATGATGCACTATTTCATGTTCAGCTTCTTGGGGTTTCTGCGCAACGAGTTCGGCTTCGCGGTAAGCCGCCACACGTCGGCCGTGCTATGCGGGCTGGCGTTTCCCGTCACCGCCATTCCATCGCTAATCTTGCCGCTGTTCGGTTTCGACGGGATTGGATGCCGCTACTTCCTCACAAAGCGGTAACCGAGCAATCATGGCGTCGGCGTGAAGACCGGTTCCGGACCTTCGGGCTTCATCAAGACCCAACCGTTCGCGCGTTGAACCGTTCGATAGTGCGCTACAATATAGCGAGCTTCGATCATCGTCGGATCCAAGGGCAAGTGCTTCGTTTTGAATTCAATCGGATAAAGATATAACGAGCCTAGCCAGGCGCTTTGTTGCACGTCCCGTTGCGGGATTTCCGCCTGGCGGCTGGCCTGAATCTGTTCGTCGCTGACACCCTTGAGCGACAAAATCCCTTCCGGCACTAGAACGTAGGAAGCTTTGGATAGGCTCGCTATTTTTTTGTCCAGATCGGCCATCGTCCCCACGCGGGCGTAGTCGGGATGATACTGCGGGGCATATTTGCCCGACTCAATCAGATAGCGCCGCGTCGTGCCATCGAGGCCCAAAGGCCCCGCGACGCCCGTAACTTCGTCGAGGTGCAAAGCGGCAATGAGCGGGCTCGGCTGCGACGTGGGCACCGGATGCCTTCCGGCCAAGGTCATGCGAACCGGTTGAAGTACATCCGCCAGCCCGGCGACGTTCACGGCGCGTCCGGCGACACAGTAAACGACAAAAAAGAGGAGCGCATAAATCGTGTAGAATTGTCGCGACCACTTCGCGGAAACGGCTAAAGTCGTGAGGAAAATGCCGATTCCATAGTGGGCCACATGCCCGAACTCGCACCTTCCCAACGAAGCCGGAATGACGCACATCAACAGCATCGCCCACGCCAGAATCAGGGAAACGTCGTCGCCGGGCTGGCGCGTCATGCAGACGCGAAACAACTTGGGAATCAGCCAGAAAATACTCCCGAGGAACAAGAGCATGTAAACGGCCGGGAAAATGGGCATGTTGTAGCCGCCCTTGGAAACGCCCATCACCATTTCAAGAGACTCGGGGAAAACCAGCCACCACAGCGGCATGCAAACGGCGGTACCGAGAAATCCGAAGAGCCAGAACCGTCCGCCGAAGATCGTCCGATGGGCAAAGTAAGCCGCTTGGGCGACGACGTAAGCGATTCCCAGTTCCACCGAAAGCGAGAGCACGGCCAAGGCACACAAGAGGCTTGCTCCGCACAGTTTGGCGGCCGCTGTCGGACTTCGCGAGGCAGCCAATTTCAAGGACCACCTGTGAATCCAAAGCAGTGCCGCGTAGGGAGCTACGAATCGCAGCAAAACGCCATTGACTCCCATGCTCATTTCGAGGAAGAAAATCACGTAGGAACTGTAGATCACGATGCGATCCGCCACCTTGATTCGAAAACAATCGACGACCCAGAAGAGCAGCCAGTATCCCAGCCCGGAAAGAAACATCAAACAAACGAGATAGCCAATCTCCGCGCTTGCACCGAGGAAGAGGCTGCACCGCATGAACGCCACGGGAATGTAGAACAATGCCGGCCCGTAACACCAAGCGATATCGCGAAAGGGGAGCAGGTGGTACTTGATGCTGACGTGAAACATCTGCAAGAGGTTCGCCGCTTCAAAGTATTCGTCCAAATGCGGAATACAGTAGTAAAAGCAGAGCGTGATGGCGAAATCGAGTCCGATGAAAAGCAACAGAACCGAGATCGGCATCCCCAGAAAGCGGACGGGACCGCGCTTGGATACCCAAGAGAAAATCGCATCGACCGGCTCCGGCTTGGCCTGCCGCCAAAACAGACTGCGAAGACAGAGAACGCCCGCGACCGCCCACACGGAGAGAACGGCAACGCGATTATTGAACCCCAGGGCATAGGAGGGCGAATCGAACGTTGGCTCGCGGGAGGGGAACCAGTAAGGGACGCGAAAGATGCAAAACGCACCCACGAGAAGAATGGCCGCGACGCTTGCATAGTCGGCGACTTTGCGGAATAACTCGATGCTCGGATCGTGCTCGTTGCCGGCCGGTGCGGCAGCGGATTTTGCCTGCCGCAGTTGGCGTTCCTGTCGATCGGGGCGTTCGCTCATGTCGTTGTTCCTCTGCAATGCAAACTCAAAACTGGGTGCGCGGTAAACTCAACCGGCTCCAGATCATACTCTAATGGACCGATGTGGGAACCACAAGCTTTTACGTGATTGCGTAGTTATTGAGCTGAAGATTCAAGGTTTATTTCTTATCTGCGCGTTTTAATTTCTGAACCTTCGCTTCCCGATTTGCCAGCCACCGGCAACCACCCTCCTAGCGAACCGCCGGGGGCGCAATCGACGAACAATCGGCATCGATAATGAATCGCGACCGCCCAAGGCCGTTCTGGTAAATGCGTGCTAAATAGATTGACGCGAAGGCGATTCCGCAACAGACGTAGATCGAATTGACCAGCAGAATGCCGAGCACTGCGGCCTGGAAGGGAAACCCGACTGCCACGGAAAGCGCTGCCGCAACGCAGAGGAGGACTGCGATCGGCAGACTATAAAACATTGCTCGCAGGGGAAAGGTCGTGGACGACAGGATTCCCGCGATGGCGAAGCGAACGTTGCCCAGATAGTTGTAGTGGCTTTGCCCGTGCCGGCGGTCTTCTCGGCGATAGGCAACGCCGACGACATCGAAGCCGCCGTAGCCGACATCGGTACGGAGAAACGGCAGGGAGTTATTGCCGCGCACGAGGTTATCGCGCACCTTGCGACGAAACAGCGCGAACTCGGACATGTACGGAACGACGGGATAGTCGCCCAAACTCCGCAGTACGAAATAGAACGCCGACCGCATCTTGCCTAGAAACCAGGGGTCGGGCCGGTTGTTGCGAATACCGTAGATGTAGTCGCCGCCGCGTTCGATACGTTCCAAAAAAGTCAGCAGCATTTCCGGCGGGTCTTCGCAATCGACGTCGCACACCATGTAAAGATCGGCTTCAAAGGTACTCAGGCCGGATAGCACCGAGAGTTGATAACCGTGGTTGCGGCTGAGCGTCAGGTAGTGTACCCAGTCGTGGCTGTCGCGCAGTTCCTTGATCTTTGCCAGCGTGCCGTCGGTGCTGCGGTTGTTGGTAAAAACCAGCGTGAAGGCATACTTTTCGCGGTCGACGCGATCGATCGTGGCTTGCAATCGTCCAAAGAAATAGTCGATATTCTCCTCTTCATTAAATACCGGACAAATTACGACAATCTGGGTCTTTTGGCCATTCATAAGGCGATCCTGGTGGCTATTTGCAGGAAGAAGCATCATCAAGTATACTACCTTTCCTAGCTAGCGCGTCGGGCGCAAAATGGCGAGACGATCAACCTTTTCTCGCAAAATAGCGAGACGATCAACCTTTTCTAGTAGTGTACGACATAACGAGAGATTTATCGATGGCTGGCAAAATGCCCAAGGCCGTAATTCTGGCCGGTGGCAAAGGAACGCGACTCGCCGAGGAGACCGAACTGCGGCCCAAGCCGATGGTCGAAATCGGCGGAATGCCGATTCTTTGGCACATCATGAAGATATATGCCTCCTTCGGCGTCACCGAATTTATCGTTTGTCTCGGTTATAAGGGCTATCTCATCAAGGAGTTCTTTGTCAATTACTCCCTGCATACCGCCGACCTGATGATCGACCTGCAACGGCGTTCGGTCGATATCCACCGTTCCAACAGCGAGCCGTGGAAGATTCATCTGATCGAAACCGGCGAGGATACCATGACCGGAGGGCGACTGGCGCGGATTCGCCCCTACGTCGAGGGTGACGAGGAATTCTTTCTGACCTATGGCGATGGCGTCGCCGATATCGACATCGGCTCGCTGCTGACGTTCCACCGCGAACAGCATCGGGCAGCGACCATAACCGCCGTTCACTCCCTGGCCCGGTTCGGAAGCCTTGCGATCGACGGAAACGCCGTCACCGCTTTTCGCGAAAAGCCAAAAACCAGCGGCGATTGGATCAACGGCGGCTTCTTCGTGCTCACGCCGGAAGTGTTCTCCCTGATCTCGGGCGATGACTGCGTCTGGGAACAGGAGCCCTTGAGCCAACTGGCAGCCGAAGGGCGACTAGCCGCCTATCAACACACCGGCTTCTGGCAGCCGATGGACACGCTTCGCGAAAAACAAATGCTTCAGTCGTTGTGGCAATTGCCGCAAGGTGCCCCTTGGAAGGTCTGGAAATGAATGCCGACTTCTGGCGAGGCAAGCGGGTTTTCGTAACGGGTCACACGGGCTTCAAAGGCTCGTGGTTCGTCCAAATGCTCGATGCCCTGGGGGCGGAAGTCGTCGGCTACGCGCTGCCGCCGGACACCGATCCCAGCCTCTTTCAGTTGGCGCGGCTGGAAAAAACGCTCCATTCCGTCGAGGCCGATGTCCGCGACGCCGCCAAACTGGCCGCGGCCATTCAAGCAGCGCGGCCGCAAGTCGTCTTCCACCTTGCCGCACAAGCACTGGTGCGGCGATCGTATCGGCAGCCGGTGGAAACGTATGCCACCAACATCATGGGCACCGTGCATCTTCTGGAAGCGATCCGAACCTGCCCCGACGTTCGCGCGGTCGTCGTCGTTACGACCGATAAGTGCTATAGAAATCAAGAGTGGTGCTGGGGCTACCGCGAGTCCGATCCTCTGGGCGGGCACGACCCCTATTCCAGCAGCAAGGCGTGTGCGGAACTGGTTTGCGATGCCTATCGCAGTTCCTTCTTTCGCGGAGGCGATTCGTCGCACCCAGCGGCGATTGCCACGGCGCGAGCGGGCAACGTCATCGGCGGCGGCGATTGGGCGGCCGATCGCCTCGTGCCCGATTGCATCCGCGCCATGGGACGAGGCGAGACGATCGCGGTTCGCAATCCTCATGCCACGCGGCCCTGGCAGCATGTGCTGGAGCCTCTGCGCGGCTATCTGATGCTTGCCGAAGGACTGTGGCACCAGCCCGAGCGAACCGTCGGCGGCTGGAATTTTGGACCCTCGGAAAGCGATGTGCGATCGGTCGAGAAAGTCGTCGGCCAATTGGTTGAAAACTGGGGCGGCGGAGCGCAATGGCAGATAGCGCCCGATGCCTCGATGCACGAGGCAATGGCGTTGCAACTCGATTGTTCCAAGGCCCACCAAGGATTGCGTTGGCAGCCTCGATCCGACCTGGATACGGCCTTGCGTTGGACGGTCGATTGGTATCGAAAGTGCCGCGATGGGGCCGATGCACGGTCGCTCTGCCGGGAACAGATCGACGCCTTCATGGCGTTGAAATCGACGGGGGCAGCCTCTTGACTGGGCAAATTGCGAAGGAAGCGTATATGGATAATTCGCCGCCGTCGTCGCGTGGACATTGCCGCCACTGTGCTGCACCGCTGACCCACACGTTCGTCGATCTGGGGATGTCGCCTCTGTCCAACGCTTTGGTGAAACAAGAACGCCGGGCTGCGATGGAGGCGTTCTTTCCCTTGCACGTTTTCGTTTGTCCCGAGTGCTTCCTCGTGCAGCTTGAGGAGTTTGAAACGCCAGCGGATATCTTCAGCGATTACGCCTATTTCTCTTCGTATTCAAGCAGTTGGCTCGATCACTGCCGCCGCTACGTGCAGACCGTTGTTCCACGCCTGAAGTTGTCGAAGGCGTCGAAGGTCGTCGAGATTGCCAGCAACGACGGCTATCTGCTGCAATACTTCGTTGAGGCCGACATCCCCTGCCTAGGCATCGAACCGGCAGCCAACGTCGCGACCGTGGCGCGCGCCAAAGGCGTGCCGACCGAAGTCTGTTTTTTTGGCGCCGAGACGGCCGCACAATTGAAGGCCGCCGGGCATGCCGCCGACCTCCTCTTGGGCAACAACGTGCTGGCTCACGTCCCCAATATCAACGATTTTGTTCGCGGCTTGGCCATACTATTGAAAGTCAACGGCACGATAACGATGGAGTTTCCGCACCTCCTGCAATTGATGGAACAGAACCAGTTCGACACCATCTACCACGAGCACTTTTCTTACCTTAGCGTTCTGGCCGTCGAGCGGATATTCTCCGCACACGAGCTGCGATTGTTCGATGTCGATCGC
>JANXOJ010000699.1 GCA_025353625.1 Planctomycetota bacterium
CGGGTAAGCCGGATGCGGGAAATCCGCCCGTCCGGTTTGATGAGGGGAGAGGAGGCAGCCCGGCTGCCCCTCTCCTACTCGACTGGTTCAAAACAACATCCATGAAGCAGCTCACCGCCCAAGGAGGCTGAAGAATCGCCCGGCGAATGGCGGGTTGCACAAGTCCGAATCTGGAAAGCAATTGCGACTGTTTCCCGTCGGTTTGCGCAATGCACGATGACCTACCGCAATCCCCACAAGAAAAGGCGGTTGACGAGTTTTTTCCGGTTTCTTGATACCTAAAACATAATTGGCGCGCAATACGTACAGTGGTGTGAAGCTTTTCAAACTGGTATCTCTTCACGGCAGGCTATGCAAAATCCACCCGATAGCGGGGGTCGCATTAGCGATGAGGAATTTATGCGCCTCCTTGGTTTGAGCCAAGGCCGGGTATTTTCGTTCATTATTACGCTGCTGCCGGACTGGACCGAGGCCGAAGAGGTTCTCGCTCGGACGAGCGTTGTTTTGTGGAAGAAGTTTGGGGAATTTGATCGCGAGCGCGATTTTGTCCGTTGGGCATGTGGGATTGCCTATCGGCAGACGCTGGCTTACCTGCGCGAGCGGAAGCGCGATCGACTAACCTTGAGCCTGGATGTGCTGGAACAAATTGCCGAGGTGCGGCTGCAAGGGGACCAGCTTTTGGAAGAACGCCGCCGCGCGTTGCGAGGTTGTTTGGAAAAGCTTCCGACCACGGATCGCCAAGTGATTGATTCCTATTACGACAGCGGCAAGAAGACGGCTGCGGAAGTGGGAAGCCAATTGGGTCGTCCGACGAACACGATACTCAAGGCCCTGATCCGAATCCGCCGTGCTTTGCATCGCTGTATCGATCGTGCGATTGCTGGCAGTAATGAGTTAAGTAGCGATGGACGAAGTTCTCAGGAGTTACAATGACGCCAAGCGAAGCGAACGCCGAACTGTTTGAACTCGTAGCCGGATGGTGCGATGGCTCGCTCGACCGTGCAGCGGGCCAGCGGTTGGAGTCGTTGTTGCAAGCAAGCCCAGCGGCACGTCAATTTTACGTCGAATATCTCGATATGCACGCGCGGCTTTATTGGGACCGCGGTGCGCCTCGATTAACGGCGTCGCTGCTGGGGCATTCGGCAAGCCATTCTACGAATGTTGAGATCGAAAACTGTAGCAGAGTGGGGAGTGGGGTGGAATCTGACGGTCTGCCGGTTTCTCGCGGTATTTCCACCGCGTCTTCACAGCCGGCCAAGTATGCGCGCCGATGGAATCGATGGGGCCAGTTTATTG
>JANXOJ010000008.1 GCA_025353625.1 Planctomycetota bacterium
GATCGTCAAACGCGGCAAGGTCTCGTACCTCTTCGAGCGATTCGTCGATGAACTGCAGATTCAAACGCTCTTCCTCTTGCTTCGCGGCGGCAACCTGGAAGTCAAGGCCCAGATGAAGTATCACGTCGAGAAGTGGGGCAAGGCCCGCTACGGCGAGAAGATGTGGCCGCATCGCGTGCAAGATGAAGTGCCCGCATTGTTCATCGGCATGTCCGGTCTGGACGAGGAATTCCGCAATCGCGAAATCTTCGCCGAGAAGATTCTATACGATACGCGTCTGAACTCGATTCTCGATACGCTGGGCAACGTCCTCACCGACTTTGGCGGCAAGGGCAAGGCGTTTACCAACGTCTATCCGATCCGCTACCCCGGCACTTGGGATACCAACGCCGAACAACGCGAAGGCGACAACCCCGAGAAATGGACCCGTGCTCGCAAGGCGTTCCTCGAATCGGAATTGGTCAAGACTTACGTTCGCGACAGTGCCGTGCGCTGGGATGCGGCGATGAAGGATGGCGACGGCGGGCAGTCGCTGATCAGCGTCGGCATTCGCGCCATCACCAGTGCCGATGCCAAGCAGGACCAGTTGACGAAGGAGATCGGCGAGGTTCTGAATCGGCTCTTGCAGCTTTCGCGCGATTGGGTCGTCGATCCGGACGCCAACATCGACCGCGAACGCCGCGTGCTCGCCGCCAAGAAGGTCTTGGAATGGCTCACCGCCGACGAATCGCAGATTTATCATCGCGTTCACGCTTTGGAGGAATCGCTCTGCGTGGTGGAGGGCGAGGAACTGCAAATTGCCGACTGTGCCGATAACGCCAACCGCCGCCACGGCGACCCGCTGCCGCGCGAGTTGAAGAACTTTTTGCACGAATGGGCGACGGTCGCCGTGCCCAAGCGTTGGGAAGCGTTCTGCAACAACCACAAGGACGGCGAGCCGTGGTTGGACCCCAACGACATGAACATGTTCACCCGCTACTTGCGCGATTATTTGCTAACCGACAAGGTCTTCGACCATTTGGTCTCGCAAGTGCAGCCCGTCGTCGGCCTTAAAACCCGCGACGAAGCGGCCCGCCGCCGCGCGCGGCGAAAGTACGTCCGCATCATCCTTAACGACTACGTCATGAACCCCGGCCCCGGTCGCGCCCCGATAGAAGCGGCCGGCGACGCCAACAAGAAGTCCGATGGCGGCAACGGTAATACTGAAAACGGTAATACTGGCAATGGAGACAACGAAACGGACTACGGTCGTTTCGGTCTCATGGCCTCCTTCGTCAAACAATGGGAACACCGCGTTCCATCCGCCCTGGCCCTCGGTGCCGGCGAACACATCAAACTTCCGCCCGGCAACATGGAACTAATCCACATGCTGGAGCCGTTCGATAATAAGTAAGGCGGTTGCCCCTCTTGTCGGGAGACGGTCGGAGCTTGAGCGTGAGAATAAGTGCAAAAGGTGGCCTGCAAGTAACGATACTCCCCAAAGGAATGGCTGGGATGCGATGTTAAGAAATCTGAGTAGCTTAGATAAAGTACTCATTCTTGCTGTGGCAGCTTTGATAATTGCGACCGCTTGCTTCTTTCTGGGTGGTATAATTGCAGAAGTGACGAAGTCAACACCCATCCAAGGCCTTACCTTTAAGGCTGGCGGGGCGTTAGCTGGTTTTTTGATCTCGTTCGCGGCGTTGTTTTTTGCACTTCAAAAACTCGAACCTGATCCTAGGCGACCTTCGTATTTGATGCTTACAGTTGCGGTTACTTTAGGAAGTAAAAAGCTTCCGCGAACCGGTCAATATCGCGCAACGATTACCGTTTTGAAGCCGCTAACCGGAATTAAAGAAGTTCAGCAGACGAACGCAATTTGGACGGCTGGAAACCTTACGGTCCATTTGCTCAACATCGAACGCGATGACCTCGTGATGATTGTACTGACCGATGAAAAGTCTTCCCAATGGGAGAGTGAATACTTTAGCCCTTTGTCTCCAACCGTTATTCTTTCATAGGTGATGCAATGGATTTGAGATTACAAAACACTTGGGATTATGAAGGCGACGAATATTGGAATTGGAGTGCCTTTCTTACGGGTGCCGATCTTCCAAAAGTCGATTTTGTCGAGTATATTCTCCATCCGACATTCACAAAGCCGGTGCGGAAAATTAGGGAAGCCTCGAATGGTTTTCGACTGGAGACCGCCGGCTGGGGAAGCTTTGACCTCAAAGCAATCGTTCATTTCAAAAATGGTAGAGAAGAACTTTTGACGCATGAAATTGAACTGAGAACGTCCCCCAAACACGGGAGTACCCACGATGAATCCGTCTCACCCATGCCGCCAGCAAGCTTTTCTGTGTAAGAATAAGCGGGAGGCCAGGTGATACGAAACTGCGGGAGAGTTCACGATTGTGAAGCGGCGGAAATAATTGACGAATGAAAATCGGTTCATCCGATCGAAGCCAGTGCGATCGCAACTCATTTAGGAGCGATTTTCCTGTCGCACCGATTTGCCAAAATCCTCTTGCCGCGATATAAACCTACCCAGTAGCGG
>JANXOJ010000056.1 GCA_025353625.1 Planctomycetota bacterium
AAGTAATGGGACATTTCTATTGGTGCGAAACAGGGGACATTTCTATTGGTTGACGACACGCACTCCCCTTCCAGGGCTTGACAATCCCAGGGGTTGCCATAAGAATGGGCATTGCCCGCAACGATATCCATCCTTGCCGAAACGGCGCAAGCTTGTTCCGGCTCACCCTTTCCGACCGGATGCCCGTGCCACGAATGAGCGATCCTTACTTTCAGCAGTTGTTTGCCGAACGCATTGGCGGTTCCGGTTATGGAAAAGGGACCGAGATCTACAAGTTTGAGAAGATCAAGCGGGCCAAGCGGAAAGCACTGGCCGATCATCCGGAGCGGAAACTGATCGATTTCGGGATCGGCGAGAACGACGAGATGGCTGCCGCTGGGGTTCGTCGCGCGATGGCTGCCGAAATCAATAAGCCGGAAAACCGCGGCTACTCGGACAATGGCATCCCCGCCTTCAAGGAAGCCGCCGCTCGATTCATGCAGCGCGAGTTCAACGTGCAACTCGACCCGGTGAAGGAAATCAATCACTGCATTGGCACGAAGACGGCACTGGCCATGCTGCCGGCCGCGTTCATCAATCCTGGCGATATTACACTGATGACCGTGCCCGGCTACCCGGTGGCCGGTACGCACACGAAATACTATGGCGGAGAAGTCCATCGTTTGCCGCTTTTGGCCGAGAATGACTTTCTGCCGGCCCTCGATTCCATCCCCGCCGATATTTGCCGCCGCACGAAGCTGCTCGTGCTGAACTATCCAAACAGTCCCACGGGCAAGGTGGCCACGAAGGATTTTTACGCCCGTGTTGTCGAATTCGCGCTGAAGAACAACGTCGTGGTAATTCAAGACGCCGCGCACATTATGCTCACGCATGCGGAGCGGCCGCTGAGCTTTTTGGAAGTGCCCGGTGCTCGCGAAGTCGGCGTGGAGGTCCATTCGCTTTCCAAGGGTTGGAATATGATCGGCTGGCGGATGGGTTGGGTTTGTGGACACGAGTTGATCGTGCGTGCTGTTGCCGATGTCAAGGACAACTCCGATTCCGGACAATTCATCGCGGTGCAAAAGGCGGCGGCGGCGGCGTTGGACGATGCCGAGATTCCTCGTGCCGCCCGCGAGAAATATGGCCGCCGGCTGCGCAAGTTGGTCGCCGTTTTAACCGCTTGTGGATTCGATTGCCGCATGCCGGGCGGGACTTATTTCCTCTATGCGGCCAGCCCCAAGGGACTTGCGGGCGGGCTTGCCTTTGCCGCAGCCGAAGCGGCCTCGCAATACCTGATTACGGAGCATTCGATATGCACCGTTCCCTGGGATGATGCCGGAGCGTTCTTGCGCTTTTCCGTCACCTATGAAGCGGCCGATGAAGCGGCCGAAGACGGTTTGATGGCGGAAACGAAACGGCGGTTGGATGCGTTGCGGCTTGAATTCAAGTAATTTATCACCGAGCCCTACAACGACGAATCCTGTGGCAAGTCGGCAAATGGCGGATACCGCCGCGGCTGTCGCCCGATAGCTTACTGACTTGCAGGCGGCTTGGACTCTTCCAATCGCTTGCTGATCCAATGCTCCAGTTCCGTCCAATCGACCGGCGGCAATTGCGTGCGGTCGGGCCGAAGATTGACCGCTTCCTTGATATAGACGTGATGGATCTCGCTGGCCGGCTTTTCCGTGTTCCAGTGCATGAGGACGCGGATGCATCGCCGCAGCGATCCGGGCACGTCCAATTCGTGGTTGCAAAGCAACGCCACGTCAAACCAGCCGAGTTGCCGGGCGGCAAGCGCGGGAAACTCAGCATCGAGGTCTGATGTCGTGGAAAAAATGACGCTGCCGACATCCTCGGAGCGAATGCCATTTTGCCGAATCATCAGAGCTAATAGCTCTCGCGTCGCACGAAGGATATCTTCACGTGAATTTACGTCGGCGGTTGTCGCCCCGCGAATACCACGGCATTGCATAGTTGTCGTCCTCGAACAGTCTAAAGTAGGGTGGCGTCGAGCGCGGCACAGGCCCACCAACGGATTGCACCGGCATTTGGGTGGGGCTTTGCGCCGGATGCTAACGCATCCGAAAGCTAGACAAACCCTACTCGGCAGCCGCACGGCCCGATCCTCCTTAGTGTACTTGCCGAGCGGGGAACATGCCAAGAGCGCCCGTGCAAATTTTAACGAATGGGAGGATCGCATGGGATGGCATGGCCTGGAATTGCAGGGTGAGCGTGGAAATGCAAAGGCCGTATTGTAGCTATCGAACAACCAATGCGGATCGATCGATTTATTCGGAACTTTCGGCAAAGCAACGGAGTTAAAGGCAACCTATTTTCTCTACCGTGCCTTTTCATAAAGTATGGTTTTAGTTAGACGATCCTGTCTCGCGGAATTGCGTTATGGCCTGTGCCAAGAGCTACTCTAACTGCAAAGAAGATGCACCGCGCATACTCGTCGTGGACGGTGACGCGCACGCCCGTGCGGCATTCTGCCTGTGGCTCACCAGGGCGGGCTACCGATGCCATGAAGCAGCGAGTGCCGACGAGGCCGTCGATCGATTGAATCGCCACGAGATTCATCTCTTGACGCTCGATATCCAAGTTCGGGATAAGTTGGGGCTCGACGTTCTTTTGCAGATCAAGCAGGGTTGGCCCGAGACGGAGGTCATCGTGCTGACCGCCGAGGAGGTGACGGCTACCGCAGTCAAAGCGATGTCGCAAGGTGCCTACGGCTATCTGCTTAAGCCGATCGCATGCGACGAGTTGGTTTTTCAAGTGGAGAAAGCCCTGGAACACCGCGCGTTGGTCGTCGATCGGCGAAACTACACCGCGACGTTGGAAGCGAAGATCGGCGGACAAACGATGGCCATCCGCCGTGCGCATGAGGAGACCATATTGAGGCTTCTCAGCGCATCGCGGTATCGCGATGAAGAAACCGGCGCGCACATTAAACGTACCGGACTCTATAGCGAGCTCTTCACCGAGGTTCTAGGTTGGCCGGACGATGCCGTGCAGAATATCCGCCTGGCGGCCCCCATGCACGACCTCGGAAAGATCGGTATCCCCGATGCCATCTTGCGAAAACCGGGTTCGCTGACCAAGGAAGAGTTCGGCATTATGAAGTCCCATACGACGATTGGGGCACAAATGCTTGCCGGGTCGGAGTCGGCCATCTTGCAAATGGCCTACGAAATCGCGCTTTTTCACCACGAGCGCTGGGACGGTAGCGGTTATCCACACGGCATCAGCGGGCTGGCGATCCCCGAATCGGCGCGAATACTCGCCATTGTCGACGTTTACGACGCGCTCACGCATCGGCGAGTTTATCACGATGCCATGCCGGAGGACGTCGCGTTGGAAATTATGGAAAAGGGTCGCGGATCGCATTTCGATCCGTATCTTTTCAGCATTTTCACCGCAATTTTGCCAGAGATCCGCCGAATTGCCGCCGAAAATCCCGACGACCGCGCCGATGGCTACGTTCGCCGGACGGCTGCAATCGAATTGCCCGCCGCGATTGTCGCACAATCCCACGGCGATCCAATCCTGATTGGATGAAATAAAACATTGCCACGCCGAGACGCAGTTGTTAGAATTCAGTATGGGTAAGAAACTTTCTTTGGCAGAGGCTGCTCCTATGATTCGCGCTCCGATTGGTCGGCCTACGGAAATCTTGCTGGTCGAGGATAACCTCGAAGATGCCGGCACTACCATCCAAGCACTAAAGCAGGGGGGGATTCGCTGCCGCGTTAGTCTGGTTCGCGACGGAGAAGAGGCAATGATGTTTCTCCGCCGTGAAGGCGTCTTTGCTCAAACCCCGGTGCCGGACGTTATCTTGCTCGACATGGAGCTTCCCAAGAAGGATGGCAGGGAAGTCCTTTTCGAGATTCGCAACGATGATCGATTGCAGGGGATACCCGTTCTTGTCGTCACCGCCTCCGCCGTCCATCGAGCGGTTCTCCAGGCCGAACATTTGCATATCGACGGATTCATGACCAAGCCCGTCAGCTTGGACCAATTCATCACTGCGGTAAAATCCGTACGACGATCGCGACTGGCCGAGCTCGTTTTGGCCTGATCGGCAAATGCAGGCCGATTTTCGCTCGTCCGATATTGACCGCCGGCACGGTTTTTCGGTAGATTGACGCAATCACGAATCATGGAGGATTGCGACCGTGGAAAATTGTGCGCGCTGGTGGCGAGAATGGGAGTTCTGGGCGACTCTGGCTGTTGTGGTGGCAGTTTATTGCTCCCGACTGGGCGATGCACTCCCCAACGGCGAAGAACCTCGCCGAGGCCAAGTTGCACGCGAAATGATTCGCAGTGGCGACTGGATCGTGCCTCGGCAGCAAGGCGAACCGTTTCTGAGCCGCCCGCCGGTGCAGAATTGGGCAATCGCCCTCGTGGCCCTTGCTCGCGGGCAGGTCGATACGTTGGCCATTCGCATCCCCAGCGGCATCGCCATGCTGCTAACTTCAACGTTAATCTATGCGTTTAGCCGCCGCTTTCTCTCGCGGTTGGGGGCCATGTCGGCGATGATCGCGTTTCCCACGATGGGACTCGTCCTTCAGTTCGGCTGGCTCGGCGAGACCGAGGCCATCTATACGCTTGTGGTCGCAAGTTCGCTCATGCTGTGGCGCATCGCCGACGCCGATGGCAAGCGGCCGCTGACGGCATGGTGCGCCGGCTATGGGCTGGCCGCAGTGGGCATGTTGACCAAAGGCCCGCAGGCGCCGGTCTACTTCATTGGCGGCGCGGCGATATATCTGCTAATTGCCGGTCGTTGGCGCGATTTATTTCGCTGGCAACATGTTGTCGGCATCGTACTTTTCCTGACAATTTGGCTCGGTTGGGAAATTCCGTTTTACCGGCGCGTTGGTTCACAGGCCGCTTGGACCATGCTCGCGGGCGATATCGGCATGCGGTTTCAAGACCCCAGTTGGACGCGGACGCTTAAGCACTTCGTCGAGTTCCCCCTGAGCGTTCTGGCGTGCATGTTGCCTTGGTGTTTCTTTTTGCTGGCATATTTTCGGCGCGACTTCCGCAATAGCATCGGCTTCGCCCGCGACGAGGTGCGGTTCCTGTCGGTGGCGATTGGTTTCGCGTTTCTGAGTTGCTATCTCGTGCCTGGTGCGCGAAATCGATACTTGGCACCGATATTCCCGTTGGTTGCACCGTTAATTGGACTCGTCGCCCAGCAATGCTACACCGTGGCCTTCAACATCGAACTGACGAAACTCCGGCAGCGATTTTTTCTCGGTATGAGTGTAGCCATCGCCGGGCTGGCCGCTTGGATTGGCGGAGCGACGGTGTTCCACGTCGGCCCATTTAACGGAGAACAACCGGCAGCTTTTGCGATTTGTTACGTGCTGGCCGCGTTCGGTGCGATTGCTGCTGCCATCTGGGCATCGCGTCGTGCGGAACCGCTGCGGCATCGCCTCGGCATCCTGGCAATCGGCTCATTCCTTGGGCTGACCTACATCGGCGCGATCGTCAACATTTTCGTCGCCACGCGGCACCCCATTGGCGACGACATTGCAGAAGTGGTCAAAAACGTTCCCGCCGACGTTGAGTTGGTGAGCATTGGCCCGGTCGATGATGTTTTTCTTTACTACTACGGCAAGCCGATCAAGAAGCTTCCGGTCCAGGATGGCAGCGGCAAAAGCGAACCGAAATGGACCTACTTCTGCATGGGCTGCGGCCCGGAGATTCCGCCCTTCAACTACCCCTATGAGAAGTTGGGCGTCGTCTCGGTCGAATCGGCCTACTCGGCCAATCCGCACGACGTAGTTATTATTGGCCGACGTCTATCCGACTCCACGGCCGGTCGAACGGCAGACAACGTGCGATAGTCTTTGCCTTACAACCGCCGCGGCCGCGTCAGCGGCGCATGAAACGCCTTTTCATGCGCGTAAAGATCGATTCGCTTCTTGATGATCGGGATCATGTCGCCGTCGCCGGTCTGTGGGGCCAGTTCGATGGCTTTCTCAGCGGCCTTGCGGGCTTCGACAAAGTTGCCGGCCTCGGCCTGCGCCGCGCCAAGCGTATCGAACGTATCGGCCGTTTCGTAGTGCGAAAACTGCCGCGCCTTTTCGGCCAACTCGACCGCCTTGGGACCGTCGCGATACGTTTCGTCCGGATACGTAGCCAGCAGCCACGCCTTGTGGCGATAGGAGTCGGCCTGCCTGGGCTGCATGGTGATCGACTTGTCGAGCTCCTGCAATGCGTCCACCGGACGGCCTAACACGCCATACAAAACTCCCAGCGCGCGATGGGCCGGCTCCAAACCGTTGCGGAGTTTGAACTTCTTCTCGACATCGAGTTCCGCCTCGAACTCCTTGACCGCGTCCGCATAGCGATGCTGCTCCCAGTACGCATTGCCGAGGCCGTGATGGGCGAAGAAGTTCTCCGGCATGACCGCGAAGGCATGCGTGAAGAGGGCCTCGTTACTCGACCAATAAGTCACTTGCCGCGACGTCGCAAGCCCGCAGGCAAGAAGCACGGCAACTGCCGCTAAGACCTTGGCGGGCGTCGGCCATAGGGCAGTAAACTCGGCGGCCCCCCAGGCCGCGATGATGAAAACACCCACCAACGGAATATAGGTATAGCGATCGGCAATCGACTGTGCGCCGGCCTGCACTAGGCCAATCACCGGCACGAGCGTGCCCAAATACCAGAACCAGCCGACCGCCATATAGGGCTTTTGCGTACGGAGTCGGAGGGCCGCGACGGTAATCGCCGCCAATGCCAGCACGACCACGATTAGGTCGATCGTGCGCGGCACGATGTAAGGATAGAAAACGACGAGGCCTCTGGGCCAGAACGTCTTTTCGAGGTAGCGTTCGTAGCCGATGGCCGCATTTGCGACTCGCATGTAAAAAGGGGCCGATTGGCCCAACATGCCCATCGCGCCGCCCATCTGCTGTGCGATCAGCGTCATCAGGCAATCGACCGCCACGAGGAAAAAGAGCGGGAGCTTTTCAACGATCAATTGTCGGGATGAATACTGCCCACCGGCGGCCTTCCAAGGCATATCTGACTCTCGGTCCGGCGATTCGTCCGCTTCTTCGGGAACGACTTCATTCGATACTGGCTCTGCGGAATCCGGTGCTTCCGATTCACCGTCGGGTTCGTACTCGGTCTCCGCATCCTCCGTATTCGCATCCTCCGCATTCACATCCTCCATCGCCTCCACCGGCTGGGCAGGGGCCATGCGCCCCAACGGCCAATAGTCGAGCAGAAGTAGCACGAACGGCAACGTGACGAGCATCGGCTTGGACATCAATGCCAAGGCCGTGCAGAGGGCAACCAAAAGATATCGCGGCACGTTCGGTCGCTTTGCATAACTAAAATAGGCCAGCAGCGTGAGCAGAAAGAAAAACATGCTCAGCACGTCCTTCCGTTCCGCGACCCATGCGACCGACTCGACGTGTAGCGGATGGAGTCCGAAAAGCGCGGCGACAAATGCACTTTGCCAAACTGCGCTCGTCGTGCGCCGCAAGGCAACGAAGAGCAGCAACGTATTTGCGATGTGCAAGAGAAGGTTGGCCGTATGATGCCAGCCGGTCGCTTTAACTCCGAACAGTTGGCAGACCAGCATGTGCGACAGGCTGGTCGCGGGGTGCCAGTTGCCGACCGTCACGCCCTGAAATGCCTGTGCGACCCCTTCCCAAGTAAACCCGTCCTTGACGAAGCGATTCTGGGTGAGGTACGTATAATCGTCGAGATTGATGAACGGATAGTGGTTGACCGGCCAATAGACGGTTGCCACGGCCGCAGCCAAGAGGAAGCAGATAAGTAGATCGCGCCGCATCAAAAAGCTCGTTCCGGATTGAAAGGCGGTTCACCCCGCCGAACGAGCGGGAACATTAAGTTTAATCGAAATCGCCAGAAATGTCAGCCCTTTGGAGTGCGGAGGCCGAGCATCCGCGTCACATGAAGCATCGGCGGCGAAAAGACGTCGAATAGGCGATTGCGGCTGGAATGAAAAACGGCTGAACGTCGGCATGCGGAGTCTGCCGGATACATTTATCCCTACAGCCGGAAGTTGAACGTGTTCATGACCAGTCGCCAAAGCCTCGTGCCGAGCGAAAGCGGGGCGGTATGGATTTTTACGCGGCCGCGAAGGCCGACGAGCAACACGCCTTCGTCGTCGTCCAGCGAGACCTGGGCCTGATAGGAAGTGCTTTGCGGTGTTTCCACGCCGGTCTGCGGGTTGACCTTGCTGGGCAATGCCCCGCCGGCCTTCGTCGAAAGTCGGCGCGGCGTGATCTTCAAATTGGATACGGAAATACGCCCGATCGTGCCGTGGAGAGTGTCGTGCGGCAAGGCATCGATCTTGAGATCGACTTTTTGACCTTCTTTCACATAGTCGATATCGCTCTGATCGACGACCAAAATGGCCTCCAACTTTTTCGGATCGCCGACTTGGCAAAAGAGTACGCCGTCGCGGAGGTAGGGCTCGTGATTCTCCTTGTCGAGCGGCGTGCCGGACCACATCGGCAATTGCCCTTCGGGGTCGTCGGTATGCGTTGGCGGCGTCGGAGGCGGAGGCAAGATGACGCCATCGCGACCGGATCGCAACGTCAGCGACTTCCGCTCCGATTCCAGTTCCTTGATCTGTTCGCGAACCGATTCCAATGCTCGCTCCAATTGCGGGATTCCTTCGATCGCCTTGCGGTCGTGGGCGGCTTCCAAGCGGAGGTTGTCGATCTTGGTTTCGTAGATGACTTCGCGAGCTTTGAACGACGCGGACTGCAAGTCGAGATCGTGGCTTTCCAATACGGCAAGCTCCGCGCCCTTCGTCACGGTGTCGCCCGACTTGACGTTGAGTTTGACGAGCCGGCCGCCGTCGGTAACGTTCACGTAGACGGGATCCGCCCCGCGCGGCTGGATTTCCATTTCCGCCATGACCCAATAGGGCAGGGGAATCAGTGCCACGGCCGCAAGTAAAGCGACCACGACGGCCAGGCTGGTGAACGTGCGGATTTTTTTCACTTTTTCGAGCCTCCCGGGCACGTAGAAAAACTTGCCGAGTTGATAGATCGGCACCACGACCAGACCCCACAACGACGCGAGGGCCATCATCTCGCCGATCTTTTCCAGCCCATACGGCTTGAACACGTGATAGAGGAAGAACAAGATCGAAAAGACCACGACCCAACGGTAAATGGCCGCCGCCACGGAATAGATCGCAAATAAAATCTGGTTTCGTGCGGGCAGGAAGGGGTCGTCCGGCTGCTCCATTCCGAGGAACCACTCGCCCATCTTGCGACTGAGGATCGAAGTCGCCTTCTGCCGCAAGTTGGGAATCTCGGCCAAGTCGGAAAGGATATAGTAGCCGTCGTAACGCAAGAGCGGATTCGCATTGAAGACCAGCGTGCTGACCGAGCAAACGAACATCACGTTCAAGCAAATATGATTGAGCAGCCCTGGCTCGGTAAACCACCAGATAAAGGTCGAAACCGACGCCAGCACCAGTTCCACGTACATGCCTCCCGCCCCGATGGCCGCGCGATGCCATTTGCTGGGCAGCATCCAGGAGTCGGAGACGTTGCAATAGAGGCAGGGCGTGAGGACGAGAACCATTACGCCCATCTCGTGACATTCGCCGCCGAAATGTTTGCAGGTCATGCCGTGGCCGAACTCGTGCAGCACCTTGGTCACGCCCAGCGTGACCGAGAGTAGTAGGGCGTTCTCAAAGCTGAAAAACTCGTGAAAGGCCGGTAGCCGCGACGTGAAGATATGGAACTGCACCGTCACGAGCGTCAATGCCGAAAGGCCCAGCAAGATGCAGCCGGTCAAGGCCGTGCGGGTGTAGAACCAGCTTACGAACGGATAGAGCCAGTTCAGGAATCGTTCCGGGTCAAAGCCTTTGAAGCGGATGCAGAGGATATTGGCGAGCGCATTGAGCAACTCCTTACGTTGACGTTCGCGGCGGCGCTTGAGGAGTTGATTGCCCTGCCCGCCGACAGATGCGATCACCAGCCCGCTGCGATGCAACATGCCGAGAAACTGCTGCAATTCTTCCAGCGTGATTTTTTGCGGGGGAAATTCCTCCTCGAAGCGATCCTTGATTTCATCGAGGCTGATGGCACCGTCGAGCCAGTTGAGCAAGACATACTCTTCTTCCTGGAAGCGGAAGTAATGCAGCCCGACCGGATCTTTGACGATCCAAAAGCTGCGGCCCAGATAATGGTGACGGCGCGCAAGCAGATCGGGCCGCTTGCGGAGGGTCAGCTTGCGGGCGGAACTAGAAAGCAGGCTTTCGTGAAGAGTAACCATGCGGTGTGGAAAGGGAGCGGAAAGTTCAGGGCTTAGGGTTCAGGGTAGGGATATGAACTTGGCACGTGCGCCGTCCTAACTCCGATTTCCCGAACCCTCTTAATGCAATTCAATTGTCGTGGTGGCCCTCATGCCCGGGCTGAGCAGCCACGAGCCGCGATCCTTGCGGTTATCGACTTCGACGCGGACCATGAACTTGTTGCCGGCTTCAATCTCGGATTTCACGAAAATAACCTTGGCGTTGAACGATTCCTTACGGCCGCGGGCAAGCACGACGTCGACTTTTGCCGTGCGGCCCTCGATTTCGTTGCGACTGTATTTTGTGGCCGAAGCGGAACCTTCCACCCACAGCCGATCGAGCCGCACGATGCGAATCACCGCCAGCGTCGGCTGAATGTACTCGCCCTTGTGGGCGCGAAGTTCCTGGACTACGCCATCGATGGGCGAATGAACCTGGTGCCGATCGATGGTCACGGTAGCAGCCTTGGCCTCGGCGTCGGCTACCTTGGACTCTTCGGCGGCGATGCGTTGATCGAGCCGTGCCTTCTCAATCGACAGCACGGTTTGCTTGACCTTGAGCGACAACTCGTTGAGCCGCACCAAGGCCACCGAGCCGGGCACGGCCGTGTTGGCATTTCTATTCACCTCCAACTCGGCTTTGGCCACCTCCGACTCCGCCGCTGCGTAGCGGACGTTGATATCGTCGTTGGCCTTGGCTTGAGCAACCGCGAACTTGGCTTGCGCCACTTCCAGCTCCCGCTGGGCCTTGCGATCGTCGAGTTGCAGAAGAAGCTGATTGGCATCGACCTGCTGGCCTTCACGAGCTTTGATTTCCATGAGAACTCCAGGCTCCGGCGATGGCAAATCGGCTTGTTCCGCGGCGGCAACGACGCAATCGGTGAGTATTGCGGTTGTCGCAGTGTCTGCTTCCTGTGCGGAAGAGAACTGGCTGCTGGTAAGCAATAAAATAAGTAGGGTGGTGCCGACAGACACCCTAGCCGCCACTCTACTTGCGGACGGCACGCGGAATGTGCCCGATATACGATCCAATTTTGACATCGCGATAGTTCCGGTCTTTCAAAGGAAACGGAAGAAAATCTTCGATTGTATGAACGAAAGCAGGTCGTGGAACCAGACGTAGCCCAGCGAGCGGCGGCCGCAATGGACCTTGCCGGTCACCGTGGCGCCTGCCCGTAGGTTCTCTTTGGCGATATCGTTCTTGTCGATGCCGGCCTTGATGAGCACCACGTTGCCTTCATCTTTGTCGGTGACCTCCGCGTCGCGTTGGATTTCGCTAACGTGGCCTTTGAGCGTGACTCCCGATTCGGTGGCCAAGACATAGTATACGTCCAGCGACTCGTCGCCTTTCAGTTTTGCGGCGGTTTCAGCCCTGAGAATATGGCCCATGCGGTCTTCCGACATGTGCAGTTCAAGGTGCCAATCGCCTTCGGAAGCGGCGATGCGGAGCAACGACTGCCCGCGCTGGACGGGGCGGTTCAAGAGGCGGTTTTCCAGTTCCCACGTCATAATCTGGCCGTCGATGGGGGCATGAATTTCCAGGTCGGCCAACTGCGCGTCGATCACTTTGGACTGCTCGACAAAGCTCGTGATTTTCTGCTCGCTTTCCGCCAACTCGCCGCGGAGTTTGGCGCGTTCGTCGGGCTTCAAGGTGTTCGACCCGCTCAGGTCGTGCTGCAAATCGTCGCGACGCTGTATCTCGGTCGAAAGTTGGCCCGCGATGTCGGCCTTCTTGGCGTTCAAGCTGAAGTTGTGGAGCCGCAACAGAACCTGTCCTTTTTTGACCCATGAGCCATGCTCGATGGTGCGGCCTTCGTTATCCTTGCCCATCTCATAGACTTGGCCTTCCACGCCGGCGTAGACCTCGCGCCGTTCGACCGTCTCGAGCGTGCCCTTGGCATGTAGATCGAAATCGGCCGGCACGACAATCAGCGCGATCAGTGCCGCTACGATGCCGATGGCAATCAGGATCGTTTTCGGCAGCGTTCGTGCCTGCACGATAAACTTGCTCTTGCCGATGGCGCGCCAAAGCGGCAGGAGGAAGAGGTTTTCGTGCTCCATCGCGTTGGCCATCGCGATGGAACTATGGCGGCAGACCACATCCACGCGTTGGGCCATGGATGGGACGACGCGGTTGTCTTCAATCTGCTCGACGATTAACGCACCGATGGGGGCCTCGGCATCTTTCTGGTCCTCCGCGGCGGCCTCGCGGTCGGGCTTGGGGCGGCCCAGCGGCAAAATGGCGATCATTTTCGTGTGGACGTCATCGACGTATTCCTGCAGCGCGTCTTCGACCTGCGGTGCCAAATCGCGCGTGTCGCCGGCATACCAAACCGGCTCGCCGGTGGCCACGACAGCGGAAGCCAAACGGCCCAGCAGCCGCACGGTGTTGGAACGCTTGTCGAAAACGTCTTGCCCGCTGATGGCTTCGATTTTGCACTGGCCGCCCTTTTTCAGTGCCACGCTGACGCGGTCGCACTCAATCAGCCGACGTGCTTCGTTGGCGACGGTGTAAGCCGTTTCGAGCGGATCGAGCGAGGCGTGGACGTTGCGAGTGAAGTCTTCCAGTTTGGCCCATAGAACCTGGCGGTCGGAGTAGTGCCGCAACTGGTGACTTTTGAGAAAATCGCCGGCCAGTTCGCACATCTGCAAGATGAATCGCAGGTAACCTCGTTGCACCTGCTCGGCCGCATCGGATCGCTGAAAGACCTCAACGAGGCCGACCATTTCCAGGTCGGTTCGCAACGGTCCAAAGACCAAGAGAAAATCGGTAGGATTGGCCGCCCCATCGTCGCCAAAGCCGGAGTGAGCCGGCACGAGCAAGCCTTCGCCGCCGACTACCACCGGATTGCTCAGAACTTTGTAGAGCAGTTGGTCGTGACGTTTCTGCTTTTCTTCGTCCTCTATCAGCCCGGTTTGCTGTAGGTTAATTTGATATTGCAGAGCCAATTGGCCGTTGTCGCCGGTGGTCCAAATAACGCCGCCCAAGGCGGCCAGGGCACTGATCAGGCGATTGAGGAACTCGCCGTAAAACTGGCCGGGCGTCAGGTTTTGCCGCGACAACTGCGCGATTTCAGCCACTAGTGCCTGAATCTGAATCCGCGTCTGTTCGATCAACTGAGAATCGACCGATTCTTCGTAACTACTCATTCAACCACCTGAGAGAATCCTGGCACCAGTCATTACACCCAATGCACCACCGATGATAAATCAAGGGCAGCAATGCAAGGATACTTCATTGTAGGCGCAGCGAAATTGCAACCGTAAAATTGGCGCATCCGGCATCCTCCTTGTTATCGGCAGTTTTGCACTAATTTGCGCAGGCGAATGCGCACGGACACCACAAACGAGGGGCATACGACAATGCCAACTACCGCAATCCAGGTGGATTAGGTCATTTGGGTTGTGTATGGATGGCAAGGCACCTGATTATTGGGCGGATTCGAGCGCGGTTGTTTTCGCGAAAGCAAGCCTCACGACCAATCTCCCCCGCCTCCGCCTCCGCCGGAATCTCCGCCGCCACCGCCTCCGCCGAAGTCTCCGCCTCCACCGCCGGAGTCACCTCCTCCGCCAAAGCCGCCGCCCGAGTCGCCGCCGCCACCGGTGAATTCTTGGTCGCTGCCGGTGTCGCCGCCGTAGCCGCCGCCGGTATCGCCGCTGAAATCACCCGACCCCGCTTGATCGTTGGGGCTGCCTTGGTTGTAGCCCCCTTGTTGTGAAGACGAATCGCCCCCGGACGAGCCATGACTGCCGCCGCGCAGGAAGGAGTCGTAAATCCAGTTGCCCGCCGTCGCACCGAAGATTCCGCCCAGCATGGAACTCATAAAGCCGCCGCCCCCACCGCCGCCATAGCCTCCACCCATTCCGCCCATGCCGCCGGGGCCCATTCCGCCACCCATGCCGCCGCCCATTCCACCGCCTCTGCTGCCGCCGAATATAGCGTGGAAGACCTTCATAACCAGCCAGAGTCCAAGCAGCACAACGACTCCCAAGCAAATCCAAGTGCCGATCGAAGTCGGCCCGGCGGCCTGCATGGGCACTTGGTTTTTTTGCGGAATCGTGTTGGGAACCTGATTCGGAACCCGTTGCTGGGGGTTCGCATCACTCTGCTTGCCAACATTGCTTTGCACGGCCGTCGATATCGTGTTGACGATTTCCCGCAGTGCTTCATCATCGTTCTTGGCGATTAGCGATGCGAAGGCCCGCTTTTCAAGGGCGTCGCGTGCGTCGCCCGGGAATGCCTTTTTCTTTGTGTTGCCGTCGATCTCGATCTTTACATACGCGGGCTTGCGACAGATGAGGACGTAGACACCCTTGATGCCGGAGTTTTCCGCGCGACGCCTGGCCCAGTCGGTGAAGTAGACCGACTTGCCCTTCGCGGCAAGTTTCTGCTCGTCGCCCGAGGGTACGGCGGCGAAAGTCTCAATCAGCAAGTCTTTTTTGAAGTCGCGGGAAAGTGCCGCGATCTTGCTATTGGCCTTGTCGACGGCATCGGCGGAGAAGAACTTCGCTTGATCGTCGATCTTTGGGGCGGCCGCTTGTGCCGTGCGCGCAACGACCAACGCCATAACCAACGCCGCCATGAACCAACCGCTTTTTCGCAACATGAGAAAACTCCTTGATTTGCAATTCGTATTCAACGTACTCATCTCGCATTGCGAGATGTTAAACCAGTACATTTGCTGATTCGTTCGACATCTCGCAAAGCGAGATGAATACCTTATTCTTACACTCGGCTAGCCCGTTGGCAAGCCGGCCGCGTCGAGTACCTCGACCCTCACGCGCTCGATCCGCCGCCGGGTGGCATCCAGGACCGTAATGCGGACGTTCTGCCAAACGAGGTCTTCGCCGGTCGCCGGGATGTGTCCCAATTCGTTAAAAACGAAGCCCCCGATGGTGTCGTACTCGGCATCCTCGGGCAGGCCCAGGCCGAGCCGCTCGTTGATTTCATCAATGTGGACGCGGCCCAAGGCCTCACAAACGCCGGGGCTCAGTTCGCGAACGCCCTCCACGTGGGCCGGATCGTACTCGTCGACGATCTCGCCCACGATTTCCTCCAGCACGTCCTCAATCGTCACCAATCCCGATACTCCGCCGTACTCGTCGAGTACAACGACCATGTGATTGCGGCTCTTTTGCAACTGCTGGAGTAGGTCGTCGATCGGCTTTGTCTCCGGCACGAATACCGGCTGCCGCAGCAACTTGGTCCAGGGATCGGATCGATGTTCGGGCGGCCGCGCAAGCTCCGGCAACAAATCCTTCGCGTGAAGAATTCCGAGAATGTCGTCGCGGTTGCGGCCGTAGACGGGAATCCGAGTATGCCCGGCATGGATGGCCACTTCGAGCATCTCATTCCACGAGGCCGATGCGGGGATCGAAACCATATCGGTGCGCGGGGTCATGATTTGGGAAACGTCGACGTCGCCCAGTTCCATCACGCCTTCGATCATTTCGCGGGCGTCTTCCTCAAGCAGTCCTTCGCGGTGCCCTTCGCTGACGATGGTGCGGATGTCTTCCTCGAACGATTCTTCGCTCGGCTGGGGCAAATCGCGTCCTGCGAGACGGTGCAGTGCCACGTCGACGATATTCGCCGCCAACACGAGCGGCACGAAGATAAAGCTGATGCCCCACAGCGTCGGCCAAGTGAAGAACAAAAACGGTTCGGCCCACAGCCGCGCAATTGACCAGGGAAGCCAAAGATTCGCAGCCAGAAGCAGGGCAACGCCGGCCAGCACGCTTGTCGCAACCGTGCCGAGGGCGAAGCCATGCTCTTGCACGTGCCGCAATATCGCAATGCTGCCCGCCGCCACGGCGACGGCCACGGCGATGGTCCGCAAGGACTGTGCGGCCAACGTCACCTGCTCGCGCCAACGGAGAATATGCCCCAGCCGGCTTGGCATCTTTTGCTTGCGGCAGAAATCTTCCAACTCGGCCGGCGAGAACCGGGCCAGCGCAACGGCACCGATCGCGGCCAAGGCGGCGATACCGAGGGCAATTGCGGCGATGAGGATGAGAGTTGTCGGGGTCATGCTCGGAAGGGGTTGGCGATCCGTGGTCGGCGATCAGTAGTTGGTGGATGGTGTAGGTTGTTTTACCATCCCTACTCGTAAGTCGATTCCCAGCTTTTGTAACAGTGCCGCTTCTTGCCGTTGCATGGTCGCGCGCAACGCGTCGGTTGCGTCGTCGTGGCCGACGAGGTGCAACGTGCCGTGGATTACATAAAGCAGTAGCTCGTCGTGAGCCGACCAACCATATTTTGGGGCCGTGCGGATCGCCGTCTCGGCACAAACGACGACTTCACCGTCCAGCGCGCTTTCCGACTCGTCGAGCACGAAGCTCAACACATCGGTCGGCCCGCGATGGCGGAGGTATTTCCAGTTCAATCGGGCCATCGCGACATCCTCGACCACGGCGAGGCTGATGCGTGCTCGACGTACACCGGCGTTCCGCAGGACCAGCCGCACCGCTCGCCGCAGCATCTGGCGGTCAATCGCTAGGGATGTCTGTTCGTTGGCGATGCAGATGCCGATTTCGATGGGAACGCGGGTTGGAATTGCGGCGTGGTGCATCATGCCGAGCGCGGTTCGGGGTATTTGATCCGTCCATGATAGATCGATGCGACCGACATTGCCAGACTCCGCTCGATCGTGCCAAGCTCGCGCAACGTCAGGCCGCTTTCGTCAAATTGGCCCCCCTCCAATCGCCGTTGGGCAAGGCTGCCGACTAGGCCCTCGATTCGCGCGGGGGTCGGATCGACGAGCGTGCGGCTGGCACTTTCCACCGCATCGGAGAGCATCAAAACGGCAGCTTCCTTGGTTTGCGGTTTGGGGCCGGGATAGCGGAAAAGGCTTTCGTCCACCTCGCTGCCGTTGGGGTCTGCGGCCTGCTGCGTGTGGGCGCGATCGAAGAAATACTCCATCAGCATGGTGCCGTGATGTTGTTCGATGAGATCGATGATCGGCTGCGGGAGGTGGTGCTGCCGCGCCAAGTCGGCACCGTCTTTGATGTGCGCGATAATCACCAGCGTACTCATGGCGGGTGCAAGGCCATCGTGGCGACTCCCCTCTTTGCCTTGATTCTCGACGAAATAGCCCGGCTTGAGCATCTTGCCGATGTCGTGGAAATAGGCCCCCACGCGACAAAGCAGCCCGCGGGCACCGATCGCGTCGGCGGCCGCTTCGGCAATCGAACCGACGGTGATGGAATGGTTGTAGGTGCTCGGTGCGCGTCGGACGAGTTCTTGCAGAAGGGGATGCGTGATGTCGCCCATTTCCAGGAGGCTCAAATCGGTGAGCATGCCGAAGGCCCGCTCGATGAACGGAAGGAGACCGGTCATAATGAAACCGGCGGCGACAGCCCAAAGGCCCTGCCGGCCGGCGTTGCGCAATAGCGACATACCGATGTTCTGGCTCGCGGTCATGCTCAAGGCCAAGTCGAGAAGCAGGGCCACGCTGCCGGCAAGCAATCCAACATAGACGAGTTTGCTGCGCGTGCGAATCCGGCCCATATTCAGCGACGCGACCGCCGTTGTGCCGAAGAGCAAGAGGAACAAGGCCAACTCATATCCCAGCGAGATGACAACAATCCAGCAAACGACGCCGGTAAAAAGCAAGGCCAACTGCCGCGAGTGTGCGATGGCCATAATCATTCCGAAAAGGACGACCGGCACGGACTCGGCGCGCCAGGGGTCGCCAGACACCCAGAGGGCCAAAGTCACGGTACCTACGGCCATAACGAGCGTCACGGCAAAGGACTTGATCGCCGCATCGGCAATGGGCTGCCGATAAAACGTGTACATTCCGCAGACCATGAACGCCGCGAAAACAATCAACAGCACCGAACCACAGCGTATGAGCCGTTCGACCAACGTTCGCTTCCCTAAGAAAGCTCGGTATTCCCGCGCGAGCAACTCGAGTTTGGCGTCGTCGATCGATTCGCCCAAAACGGCCAGCGTCGTGCCCGGCTCGTAGCTGAATTCAACGGGAACCACTTCAGCCTCCGCTTGATCCTGGGCCTTCTTCGTTGCCGCATTGTCGAGCGTCAGCGTCGTCAGGGCGGGATCGGAGTGAAGCAACTTCGGCTCTAGCCAAGCAAAGACGCGGTCGGCGATGTCGCGCGAGTGCAGTTGCTCCGCCAGTTTTTGACGGATGGCTTCGGTCTTATCCTTGTCGAGGATCACATCGCCGACGGGTACTTCTTGGCGATTGGCCGGGCTGCCCGCCGGATAGACGGTGATAAACTCCAGATTGTGCCCCTGTCCTTGGGGGCCTTTGAGGGTCTTGGTCGGCGAGGCGAGCAAGCCATGTTGCTCCAGCGAAGCGAAAGCGTCGGCCAGCGTGCGGTCGAGCCGATCGAGCTTCTCCTGGCCGCCCAAAGCATTGCGGAACTCCAGAAATTGGGGCTCCTCGTCCTGCGGTTTGGGCGGAGTGGCCCCCTTGCTCGGCTGCGGCTGAAAATCCTTCCACAACAGCCGCGTCGATTCGTTCAGCGTTTCCGCTTTGGTCAAGTCGGCGATCGTCGTGCGAAGATCGGCTCGCAACCGGACCAGCGGCTTGGCGTCCTGCGCGAAAACGGCCTTCGCCTCATCGCGCGCTCGTTGCCGCGCCAGTTCGGTGGCCTTGGAGTTTTCCTGCTTGAAGGGAACTCGGGCTGTAACATAACGAACCGGCTGCATACCTGCTCGCCAGTGGATGGGCGGATCCCACGCACCAATCGCGCAACAGACGATTGTGGCGGCAAGGAGGGAGAGGCCTGCGCGAGCCAGCACCTCGCGATTGCAAGCACCGGTCCAGGCGCGCTCCCAGCGGCCGGGAGGCAATTCCAGCGCGGCGACGCGTTCGGATCGAGTTCGTCGTTGACCACCGTTGGCCATAATGTGTTTGTTGCGTCAGGGATTGGTTGTGGGCCGCTTGTGCGGGCCGCGTTCGTAGGCATCGACAATTTTCTCGACCAGCGGATGGCGGACGATATCGCTGCGCCCCAACTTCACGCTGCCAATGCCTTCAATACCGTCCAGCCGCTCCAGGGCATCGACCAGCCCGCTCCGCGTATGTTCCGGCAGGTCGACTTGCGTCGTATCGCCGGAGGCTACGATCTTCGAGCCGTGGCCCATGCGAGTCAAAAACATCTTCATCTGTGCGACGGTCGTGTTCTGGGCTTCATCGAGGATGATGAATGCGTCGTTGAGCGTGCGGCCGCGCATATAAGCCAGCGGTATGACCTCAATCAAATCCTGCTCGCGATAGCGGTTGATCATCTCGTGATCCATCATCTCGTGCAGCGCATCCATGAGCGGGCGGAGATAGGGATTGATCTTGGCCTGCAAGTCGCCGGGCAAGAAGCCGAGACTTTCGCCCGCCTCGACCGCCGGACGCACGAGAACCAGTTTGCGGACCCGTTCGGCGCGAAGCGCGGCAACCGCGGTGGCCACGGCCAGATAGGTCTTGCCGGTCCCGGCTGGACCGTGGCAAAGAACTACGTCGTGCTTGTTGATGGCATCGATATAGCGGCCTTGCCCTTGGGTGCGGGCTCGAATCTGACGTCCGGACGTGAAGACCGAAACGGGGGCCGCGACGGTCGAGCCTTCCCCGTTTTTAACGCCCGAGAGTACGCGAGAGACATCGTCGGGGGCCAAGTCGCCATGCAGCTGGGCGTGGGCCTGAAGTTGCTCCAGCACTTTCGCAGCACTGGCCACGGCCCGATCGTCGCCTGAAATATGAATCTGGCCATTGCGCGCGGAAACAGAAACCGCGAGCGCTTCGCGGATTCGCCGCACATGCTGATCGCACGCACCGAAGAGCGTTACTAGTTCCTGCGAACTAACAACCGAGATTTCTTTTTCGCTCATCCGTACTGCGCCGGAATTCAAATCCGACGCCTGGACCCCTGAGATGTAACAATCTCAATAGTATAGCGAATTATTGACTCAAAAAGCCAGCGGCAGCCGATTTGTCGCTGCAACTGCTTATCCATCATAGACTTACAGGTTGCGAATCGAGCAAACTGGCCGATACCGCCGAAATGCCCGGACAGCCATACAGGTCGCCGTCTTCATCGGCAATGGCGACGGCCGCCTCGGGCGTCCAAGCGGTAATGACGACGACTTCGCCGTTAGCATAAGTCACTTCGTATTCGTTTTCGTTCATGGGATCATTCTCCATTTGGGCGAATTCAAGATTACAGACCTTGCTACTCGTATCCATCCATCGGCAGAAGTCGTCCAATACTCCTAGGAAAGTTTCATCCCTTGCAATCGTTAAAGCATTCATTGACCGCTCACTTGGTACATTCGGCACCCTGGGAGGAATCGGCAGCCCATTTCAACGCCCTCCCTTGGAAGGTTGGCTCCTCTATCGGCCATCGATCAGTCCGCATGTGGCGAATAGCCGTAGTGGGCCGACACCGGCAAACGGGTCCGGCGGCGAACCAAATCAGCCAAAGTGTCGATTTCGGAATCGTGCAACGGCGAGGCAAAACTTTCGGCGGGCCGACGCGCGATGCTGTGGATTTGCACCAATTTGATCTGCCCGCCACCTCGGACCAACTCGCACAATCGGTCGCAATAGGCTTCTTGCTCGGTTACTGTCGGTGGCTGGTCGTCGAGTCGCATGAAAAGCGATTGGACGACAATCGGCCGCTTGCGCGCCGTCACCAATAGGTTCTCCATGACTTCGGCCAAGTGTACTTTGGTGCGGTCAATGCGTTGATAATACTCCTCCGTGCCGGCGTCGAGCTTGCCCCATATCTCACCGTTATTGGCGTCGAGAACTTCAAGTGCCCTGACGACTCGCGGGCGTTGAAGGTGCGTAGCATTCGTAATGAGCACAAGTTTAACATTTTCGAGGCCGTGAAACTGTCGGATTTCGGCGCATAGATCGACCACTTCGTTAAAAATGGGTGACGCAGTCGGCTCGCCATCGCCGCTCATGGCGATATCGTTGAGCCGTCGATATTCGGCAGGCGTTGTCGAGAACCGCGTGCCGTCAAAAAGGCGGCCGCCGGTGACGAGCTCGATCATCTGGTCGAGTTCGGATTTCAGTTCCGGAAGATCGACCTTTCGCAGAACGGGGCCGCCGCGAACCGTGCGATCGACCTGGCAATAGACGCAATCAAAATTGCAATACTTCTCCGGGTTCAGATTCACGCCGATCGAAACCCCGCCCGATCGGCGGCTGACGACTGGGTAGACGAAGCGGTTCTGATCGAAGCTTCGCGGGTGGGTTTGAAACAGCGGGATGAGCGTAGGCGGGGTCATTTTCGGTCACATGCCTTTGGCGAACGACAAAACGGTTACACAGAATTGTACGCAACCGCCGGGCGAATGCCAATCGTACCGGTCTCGCCCCGCAAGACGAGACGCTAGCGATATCTCGCGGCAGCAAGATGAGTAGAGCGAGATGAGTCCTTAGAGCCGTTTCAGCGTCGTGAACTCGTCCATGGCAAGCGTCGTTAATTCGCCATCGTCGCGACGAAGCAGGATAAAGTCGCTGAATACTTTGTCGTCGGGATTGCGGCGGAAATGCAGGCCGTGTCGGCCCCGCTCGGTGCTTACCACGGCACCGACGGATGTTGTCGTCCACGTCCTTGGGCCGATGGCCACCACATGCTGGCACTCGATGCGATCACCCGCCTTGAGGCCGTTAAAGACCTCATGCGTTTCCTTCTGCTGCTTTTGACTGGTTTGCGTTGCTGCCATCGAAATTTCCTCCGAAAGTCCGTTTTCAAGATTTCCCGACTAAATTTCCTTGGCGTTGATCCACGACATCAGCCGACGCAGCCCGCGACCGACTTGCTCGACGATATGATTCCGTTCGCGGCGGCGGGTGGCCTTGAACGACGGGGCATTGACGCGGTTTTCCAAGAGCCATTCGCGCGCGAAACGGCCATCTTGAATCTCGGCCAGAATCTTTTTCATTTCGGCCTTGGTCTCCGCAGTGACGATTCGCGGGCCGCGCGTGTAATCGCCAAATTCGGCCGTATTCGAGATGCTGTAGCGCATGTAATTCAAGCCGCCCTGGTAGATCAGGTCGACGATGAGCTTCATTTCGTGGACGCACTCGAAATAGGCCATTTCTGGCTGGTAGCCGGCCTCGACGAGGGTCTCGAATCCGGCCTTCATCAGCGCGCTCACACCGCCACACAAGACGGCTTGCTCGCCGAACAAGTCGGTCTCGGTCTCCTCGGCGATCGTCGTTTCGATCACGCCGGCACGGGTGCCGCCAATACCCTTTGCATAGGCCAAGCCGATGTCAAATGTCTCCTTCGCGGCCCCTTCTCCGAGGGCAATCAAGCAAGGCACGCCCGCCCCGCGAGCAAACTCGCTGCGAACGAGGTGGCCCGGCCCTTTGGGTGCGACCAAAAGCGTGGAAACGCCTTTGGGAACCTCGAATTGCCCGAAGTGCAGGTTGAAGCCGTGCGAACAAAGCACCGTATTGCCGGGCGAAAGGTTGTCGCGAATTTGCGTGCGGAAGATATCGCCCTGGACCTCGTCGGGGAGCAGAATCACAACGATGTCGGCCTTCTTGGTCGCTTCGGCGATGGTCAACGGCGTGAAGCCGTCTTTGACCGCGAGCAAGCCGTTGGCCGATGTGGCGTTCTGAGCGACGATTACATTGCAGCCGCTATCGCGCAAATTTTGGGCATGGGCGTGGCCCTGGGAGCCGTATCCCAGCACGGCAATCGTCTTGTTCTTCAGTACCGAAAGGTCGGCGTCTTTGTCGTAAAAAATCTTTGCCGGCATGAAAACAAATCCTCGCTTATTCTTATCCTGTTACAAACGTTTGCTGGTTATTTCTGAACGGGTGTCTGCTCTTCACCCTTGCCGCGAGCCAAGGCAATGCGCCCCGTGCGGGCCAACTCGATGATGCCGAATGGGCGAATCATTTCGATGAATGCCTCGACTTTGCCTTCTTGGCCCGCGATTTCGATAATCAGCGTGTCGGAGGCAACGTCAACGATTCGCCCGCGAAAGATTTCGACGAGTTGCGATATTTCGGCTCGACGCGCGGCGGGGGCGGAGACCTTGATGAGCATTAGATCCCGTTCGACGTGGTCCTGCGAGCCGATATCATCGACGCGGACGACGGTCACGATCTTTTCCAATTGCTTGCGGACCTGATCGAGGACGTTATCGCTACCGACAACGACGAAGGTCATCCGGGACAATTGGGGGTCTTCGGTCTCCCCGACAGCGAGGCTATCGATGTTATAACCGCGTGAGGCGAGCATGCCGGCGATGTGGGAAAGCACACCCGGCACGTTCTGGACCAAGGCCGACAGGACGTGACGCATCAAAAACTCCGAATTATGAGATAAGGAAAGATGATAGTCGCCCAAGTGCCGCGCGACAAGGGGGGAGTGCGAACGGTCGGAATTGCCGGACGCCCAGGATGGCGGCTCAAACTACGGCAGGGAGGCAGGAAATAGCCATACTTCTTGATGTAGCGACACCCACAATTATGGTGGTGAGACGGAAAAAGCATGAAGGATTGTCCATTGCCACCAAATCGCCAAATCGCCTGCGATAAAACTTGGCGTCTCCGAGCAATTCAACGCACAATGGGCCGATCCGGCGGAACGGCACTACTTTGGGGCTGCTTTTATCACCTGCGGCAAACTATGCACGTCGATCCCTTGCGGCCCGTCCAGTCCGCCGTGGCTGTTGGCGTATTGCACGAGCCGTGCAACCTTTTCTTCAGCCGATGGCTCACCGGGCGGGGCGTTGGCAATCGGGTAGCCCCAATAGATGCACGTTCCCGATCGCGTGTATAACTCGTAGGTCAGCACGCCTGCCGTCGCGGGAGTTTGCTGCGCGAGTTGGATGCGGAAGAGCTTGAGCTGCTGCCAAACGTTGCCTAATGCCGATGCAATGCCCGCTCCATCAACGACGCGGGTGTCGCCCCAGCGCAATCCCACGGCACCCATCGGACTCTTACCGATCCCCGAGAGGCACGGCAAAGCCTGCTTCTGGATCGGCGAAAAATCTTCGCTGGGCAGTAGCACTCCTTCCTTGTCAACGGGTTTCAAATCTTGGTCGATTTCCACGACGCATGCCGGGCGGCGATAGATGATTTCCACATTGACCCGCGCTGCCGCTCGTTTTTCAACCTTCACGTCGGACACCCACGGATGGAGACGAAAAGCGGTCGCAATCCGTTGGGCCACATCGTCATCGAGGATCGAAAGCGGCCGATCCGGGGAACTTGCCGTGCGAAATGCTTCGGCACGAATATCGCGGCGAATCCAGTCGGGAGGAGGCGTGATTGTAATCTTATCGATCGTGACGGTATAGTCGGCCGAACTGCGGAGATGTTGCTCGACCCGCCAGTAAATGGCAACCGTTCCGGCAACAAACGCCGCGAACACAATAGCCGCCAACGCAGCCGTGCGGCCGGGACCGGACAACAGCCCGGACGTTGGCCGCAAGATCGGCGCAGGCTTGGGGGCGGGGGTTTTCTTCGCGGGCTTTACCAAATTTCGACTTCCAACTCCAATTGCACGCCCAACCGTTCGCTCACCTGGCTGCGAACTAGCTCGATGAGACGCTGCACGTCGTGACTGGTGCAGTCGGCCTCGGCAACGATGAAATTCGCATGGCGATCGCTGACAATTGCTCCGCCAATCCGCGTCCCTTTCAGTCCCGCATTTTCAATCAACTCGCCGGCCGTTGCCCCCCGTGGGTTTTTGAAGATGCAGCCGGCACATTGATGGCCCATCGGCTGACTTGCTCGTTTGATAATCCACTGCTTCTGCATACGGTGGGCAAGCTCGCGCGGGTCGTCTTCTTCGAGAACGAGCGCGGCTTCCAGAATGACGGCCTCGTCGAGGCTGCTTTCACGATAGCCAAAAACCAGATCGTCGCGAGATCGTTCGATCGTCTCGCCCGTGGCAGTTAGCACCGTGGCACTGGCGGTCCATTGGCCAATGTCGCCGCCGTGTGCGCCCGTGTTGCCGTGAAGGGCACCTCCAATCGTGCCGGGGATGCCCACGAGCATCTCCATGCCGGCAAGGCCGCGATGCACGGCGGTGGTCACCAACTGCGAGAGGTTCGCCCCGCCGCCGACGGTGATTCGCGGGCCATCGATCTCAATGCGGGCGAAGTCCGTCGCGGTCATCCGCAAGATCATGCCGGAGACACCTTCGTCGCGGATCAGCAAGTTGGAACCCTGCCCCAGCACGCGGAGTTCCACGCCTTCGTTGTGACAGCGTTTTACGAGTCCGATCAACTGTTCGGCATTTTCCGGTTCCGCGAAAAACTCCGCAGGCCCACCCAACTGGAACCAAGTGTGCATCGCCAGGGGTTCGCCCTGCCGCACAATTTTCTCGAAACCACTCCAAGAGACCATAACCGTTCCTTCCGATGTCGCACGCCGCCCAAAGTGGCCGATCTATCGCCTTGCGTCAACCATTTCGCACGAGGTATAGTGTGCAGAATATACGTTCCGGGGTCAAGTCATGTCGCAGCCAAAGAGTAATATGAACCAGCCTCCCCTCTTCGTCGGTATTGGTGAAATTCTGTGGGATATGTTGCCCGATGGAAAGCGGCTGGGGGGGGC
>JANXOJ010000143.1 GCA_025353625.1 Planctomycetota bacterium
ACATCCGAAGCATCAGTCTTACTGGCGAGCGAATGCCCGCGAAAAGTACCTACTTCTACCCCAAGCTGCTTAGCGGGCTTGTTATCAACACGCTGGAATGAGCGTTCGGTTTCACGTGGAACCCCAAAACCCCGTCTCGCACTGAAAGTTGAGCGAGGCGGTGTTAATCGCATTGCGCGCCCTGCAACATCTCTCGGATCGAGATGGTGCTCTTATCGCTTCGCTGTTGGTAAGATAGGGTGTTTCACATGAAACGTCCTGCCTATCGGAGAGGATTTTGGCGTTCAAACTGCCATTCCCGTCAAAACGCTTCCGTGGGTACAATCGGCCGCCCGCTATGGACGGCGGCCGGATTTGTACGGAGGCGATATGGGGCGAACCCTATGCGTGGCAAACCAAAAAGGCGGAGTCGGTAAAACGACTACCGCTTTGAACTTGGCCGGGGCTCTGGCCAAGGCCGGTTGCCACACGCTCTTGGTTGACCTCGACCCGCAGTGTAACGCCACAAGCGGACTCGGGAAGGAACCGGCCACGAGCCACCCGCTCGTTTCTGGTTCGCCGATCCGGCAAGGCGTCTGTGAAACGGGCGTGCCCGGCCTAGACCTACTGCCGGGCAGCCGCACCTTTCGCGATATCGAGACCTTGACGCGCGACGACGCCGATCAGGCCAGTCGAGTGCGCGAACACCTGACGCGGGGTTTTGCCAGCTACGACTACGTGTTGATCGATTGCCCACCGTCGCTAGGCCCCCTCACGCGAACGGCTTTGGCCAGTTCCGATGAAGTCCTGATGCCGATCCAGTGCGAGTTCTTCGCCATGGAGGGCCTGACGCAGATGATCGGAACCATCGGCCAGATCATGCAGCAGGCAGGGCATACGCTCCAATTTGGCGGAATCGTGCTTACCATGTACGACCATCACCTTGAGCTTACTCGCGAGGTCGATCAGGAAGTGCGGGAATTCTTCGGTGAAATTGTGTTTCAATCCGTGATCCCCCGAGATGTGGCCGTGTCGGAAGCACCCAGCCACGGGCGGATCGTCCTGGACTATGCCCCCCGCTCACGCGGATCTCGGGCGTACGTCGAACTTTGCATGGAGGTACTTGAACGTGACTAAAGAACGTCGCCTTGGCCGTGGACTCGAAGCACTTTTGTCGCAACAGTTGCCTGGCTGGACCGGTGCATCCGGTCAACAGCCGCCCACTATGGCCAACGAAGCAAGCACCGGCCCAACAACGATCCCGATTCGTCCCTTTGACGAATTGGCAGTCGTGGAGCCGCAAACGAGCGAAACCGATCCGTTAGCTGGTTCCGACATGCGGAAGCCGCACCTCCTGGCAATCAGCCAGATCGAACACAACCCCCATCAGCCACGGCAAGAGTTCGACGCCGACGATTTGAAGAAGTTATCGGAAAGCATCGTCGCCCACGGCTTGCTTCAGCCGGTGGTTGTCCGCCCCTGGGGAGATCACTTTCAATTGATCGCCGGCGAGCGGCGGCTGCGTGCCGCCAAGCAAGCAGGCTGGACCGAAGTGCCAGTTATGTTGGTTGAAGCCGACGACCGCCAGACGGCCGAACTGGCAATTGTCGAGAACATGCAGCGGAAGGATCTCAACGCGATTGAAAAAGGGCTGTCGTTCCAGCGCTATCTGGGGCAATATGGCGGCACCCAGGAAGAACTAGCGACGCGGCTGAATCTCGATCGATCGACGATTGCCAATCTCATTCGGCTACTCGAATTGCCCCCGGCGGTCCAAGATGCGTTGCGCCGCGGAAAGATTACGCAAGGGCACGCGAGGGCACTCTTGCCGTTGGGCGAGGAGCGGGAGCAGATTGCATTCTGCGATCAGATTCAAAAGGAAGGTCTCAACGTTCGCCAGACGGAATCGATCGTGCAAGAGACGATTGCATCGGCTGAAAGAACGCCGCTCAACCTCGTCAACCGCGACGGGGCCGCCAGCAAGGTAAAGCGGACGTCGGACCAAATTGCTGCCCTGGAACAAGAGTTCCGGGCCGCACTCGGGGTCCGAGTTAAAATCACGCATAACGCCAATGGAAGGGGCAAGTTGACGATTGCATTTTCCGATCACGACGAATTCGACCACGTTCGGCAGCATATTTGCCGGCATGAGCAACCCGCCCGGAAATCGCATGCTAGCT
>JANXOJ010000173.1 GCA_025353625.1 Planctomycetota bacterium
ACGAGGAGAATTGGAAGCGGGAGATTCTGCGCAGGGAAGTGGAGGTTGAGTTTGCGGATGTGTAGATCATCCCAATTCCGCGTCGTCGCCATCTCGCATAAAATCGTCGCGAAGCCGTTGCGGGAACGACCGCTCGACCGCAGATGGTATTTCGAGTCTTCTATTCAAACGCGCCCGGCAAAGTGTTCCATGCCGTGGGTTTTGGCAATAACCGTCAGGCCGCTTTCGGTGACGAGGAAGCCGCGACCGCGATCCGTTTCGTGGTCGTAGCCAATTTCGATTCCGGCGGGTATCTCGACTTCTTTGTCGATGATCGCGCGACGAATTTTGGCGTGCCGTCCGACGTTCACGCCATCAAACAAGATTGAATCTTCCACGTGTGCATAGCTGTTGATGCGGACGTTGGTGCCCAGCACGCTTCGTTCGACGTGGCCGCCGGAGATGATGGTGCCCTGGCAAACGATGCTATCCAACGCTTCGCCGCGACGGACGTTCGCACCTTGCTCGGCGAAGACGAACTTGGGCGGCGGCAGGTTCGGCTGATAGGTCCGGATCGGCCAGTGGCCGTCGTAGAGGTTCAACTGCGGATCGACGGCAATCAGGTCCATGTTGGCCTCGTAATAGGCTTCCATCGTCCCCACGTCGCGCCAATAGGCGTCGTGCTTGCGGTTCTCGTCGAGGAACGGGTAGGCAAAGACCCGATGCGTTTCGATCACGGCAGGTATAATATCGTGGCCAAAGTCGTGCTTGCTGCTGTTCCGCGTGGCATCGAGGCAAAGCTGCTCGAAGAGGAAGCGGGCGTTGAAAACATAAATGCCCATCGACGCCAGTGCGTGTTGCGGGTCGTTGGGAATCGGCTTGGGCTGGGCCGGCTTCTCCTCGAAGCCGAGCAGTCGGTACTCGGTATCGACCTGCATCACGCCGAACTGCGTGGCGGATTCCAGGTCGGCCCGCAAGGCTCCAATCGTCAGGTCGGCCTTCGTTTCAATGTGCCGCTCGACGAGTTTCAGATAGTCCATCTTATAGATGTGATCGCCGGCTAGGATAATAACGTGGGTGGGCCGCTCCTTCTCAATCGTGTAGATATTCTGATAGACGGCGTCGGCAGTGCCCTGATACCAATGCTCGTCGATCCGCTGCTGCGGCGGAACCACATTGATGAACTCGCCCAGTTCGCGACAGAGGTAGTCTTGCCAGGCGACATTGATGTGCCGATCGAGGCTCATCGCCTTGTACTGAGTCAGAATCAACATCTTGCGAATGCCGCTGTTGAGACAGTTGGAAAGCGAGAAGTCGATGATGCGATATAGCCCGCCAAACGGAACCGCCGGCTTGGCGCGATCGCGAGTCAGCGGCTCCAGCCGAGAACCCTTGCCGCCGGCCAGGATCACGGCCAGCACTTCATGCATGTCGATTCGATTGGGCAAAGTGTACGTCCTTCCTCGTTCCGATGCCTTCCACCGGCCCCGCTCGAACATCCGTGCGGGGGGCGAAGGGGCGATTTTAGAAAGCAATTATAGCGAATTGTGCCGGGTAAAACAGGGAGAAAATCGCCGGGGATACCGACGTGCAAGATAACCGGCCAAAAATCGACGCAAACCGGGCTGTTTTCCGACACCTTAAGAGTTGCTATTATGGCGTAATCACCCCGTTTCCCCTCGGATGCCGCCGTTCATGCCGGCCCCAGCATCAAATATCGAACCGATACGCAACTGCACGCCCGGCTATCACCCCACGGTGATCGTGCTGGCGGCCGCAGCGACGGGCATTATCGCCGATCGCTATCGGCCGATGCCGGTGGTGGCGTGGATTACGATCGCGATTATCGCCGGTGCCAGTTGGTTTGACCTTTGGCGGAAAGGGCGGTTCGTTTCTTCATCGCTCGTGTTGCTTATTGCAACGGCAGCCACCGCTGCGGCATGGCACCACTGTTGCTGGAACCTCTTTGGCGAAGACGACATAACATTCTTTACCCGCACGGCAAGGCAGCCGGTCTGCATTGAAGCCGTGGCCTTGCAGTCGCCGCGCATTCTTCCGCCGAAGTCAAGTCGGCCGCTGGAATTCGTCCGATCAGGCGACGAGGTGCGGTTCGAGGTCGAACTGCGGGCGATCCGCGATGGTGCCCAGTGGCGGCCCGCCTCGGGGCGCGCCATGCTCACGGTTGCCGGATTGCTGCCTAACATTCAAGCGGGCGACCGCTTGCAAGCCTTTGCCCACCTCTCGCAGATCGATCGCGCCATGAACCCGGGCGAGTTGGATCGCGCCAACATCGCGCGCGGCAATCGCCTCTGCGCGTTGCTGCAAACGAACTACGCCGAATCGGTTTCGCGGCTGTCGGGCGGATTCTTTCTCAGCCCGCGGCGGCTCCTCGATGGCTTGCGAAAACGTGGGCACGAAGTATTCCAACGCTATCTGCGGCCCGAGCAAGCCGCCGTGGCGAGCACCGTCTTGCTGGGCCTGCGCGAACAGGTCGATCCCGACGAAGCAGCCGCGTTTCAAGAGACCGGTACGATGCACCTCTTGGTCATCGCCGGTCTCCATCTGGGCATCCTGGCGGGCGCGGCAAGCGTGGTCCTGCGGCGGTTGTTGCCGCGACGATTGGGCCTTTTGGCCGTGGCCGCCTTCACGGTGGGCTATATGTTTCTGGTCGATGCCGAACCGCCGGTCGTGCGCGCGACAATTCTCATCGTCGGTAGTTGCTTGGCGACCTACTGCGGACGCCGTCGCACGGGGTTCAACGTGCTGGCCACCGCCGCGTTGATCGTGCTGGCGATGAACCCCGTCGATCTTTTCCGCGTGGGGGCACAGCTTTCGTTCCTGTGCGTGGCCGCGCTAATGTGGCTGGGGCCAACGTGGATTTTCCAATCGCCGAAATTGGGGTCGCCGGAGCTTTTGGAACAATCGCAGCAATGGAGTCAGAATGGGCGATTGTGGCTCGCCGGGCTGTTACCCAAGTCTCGCGCGACAAACTGGCTGATGCGTCCGCGTCATGCGCCTGCCATCGAAAAACTTCTGGCCGAAGAACGCCCTTGGCCGATCCGCATACTATGGTTCTTTGGCCGCGGCTTGCGGCACGTCACGCTAGTCAGCGGCATGATGTGGCTCTGTACCATGCCGCTCGTAACGGCCCAATTCCATATCTTCAATCCGGTTTCGGTGCTGCTCAACACGCTCGTTTGGATTCCGATGGCCCTGGCCCTCGTTAGCGGGCTGGCACTGCTCCTATGCGGCATGTTGCCCGGCCCGCTCGCACTGCTTTGTGCGCCACTTTGTGCAACGGCATGCAATAGCGCGATCAACATCGTCGAATGGCTCGTGCAAGAGGGCCAGAGGATGCCGTTGGGCCATGCGTGGGTGCCGGGGCCGACTACGTGGTGGCTGATTGGGTTTTACCTTGCCCTGGGGCTCGTCGCGGCCTTTCCGCTACTTTGTCCAACCGTGCGATGGCGGCTGGCAATGCTCGGTGTCTGGACGGCTTTGGGTGTCGCCGTGCCGTGGTGGACGACCGACCGCCAAGGGCTGCGTTGTACGTTTCTCAGCGTCGGTCACGGCGAGGCTATCGTAATGGCATAAACCGATTTGGTTACTGAATAAATGTTCAGTATTCCGCCGTTTGGGAATCCAAATCCCTGGCTGTCAGGGCCTGCACTCGGCACACGGCCTCTTGCCCGCCTTGGTCGCCTCGTCCCTATTGGCGTAACGGACTAAGTTCTTGGCCGAAATCTTCGCCGCCGACTTGCAATCAGGCCGGTGGAAGACTTGCGACTTGGCCGATGCAACGAAGCCGCCTTCAACCGGAACGGCTGGCTTGCTCTCGGTCGTTTTGGCCGCTGATTGGTGCGTTTCGGAGTAGCCCTTTTCTCTCGCCTGATACACCTCGGAATGTTCGGCATGGGCTTGCCAGTTCGCAGCATATTTGTCGGCCAGTCCCTTATCCCGTATCACAAGCAGATTCTCGGCGTTGCTTTCCTCGGCGGCTTTCGTGAAATTGAAACTGCCGGTGATGATCGT
>JANXOJ010000320.1 GCA_025353625.1 Planctomycetota bacterium
TTCGGCGAATTGAAATCGGTCGCACTCTCGATTAGGATAGGTGGTTTCAACTCTTCTCGAATCGCCCGTTTCAGGAACCCATTGATGGACATTCGCAAGGCCGTAATCACGGCGGCTGGGCCGAGTCAGGATCGTTTGCCGTTCCAGCGGTTCGTCGATCTCGACGGTGTGGAAAAGACGGCCCTGCAAATCATCCTTGAAGAAGTCATTGCCGCCGGCGTCGAGGAAGTCTGCATCGTCGTCCGTCGCGGCAGTCAACAGGTCTATCGCGACGCGGCCGGCGACTACGCCCGAGGGCTGGTTTTCGTCGAACAGCCCAGCCCGCGCGGCTACGGCGAGGCCCTCTATCGCGCGGCACCGTTTGTGGAAGACCAGGCGTTCGTGCATCTGGTGAGCGATCACCTTTACGTCAGCCGGCAATCGCGGCGTTGCGCCCAGCAATTGATCGAAGCTGCCAAGTCCGAGAAATGTTCCGTCTCCGCCGTGCAGCCGACGCGGGAAAGCATGTTGCGCTACTACGGTGCCATCGGCGGATCGCCGATTGCCGGTCGGTCGGGCTGCTACCGCATCGAACGCTTGCTGGAAAAGCCGACCCCGACGTGTGCCGAACAACACCTCATCGTGCCGGGGCTACGCTCCGGCCACTACTTGTGCTTGTTCGGGATGCACGTCCTTTCGCCCAGCGTGATGGACCTGCTAGCCCAAATGGTGTCCGAGGCCCCCACGACCGAAGGCAGCGAGCCGATCATGCTCACGCCGGCACTTGAGAAACTGGCCCAACGCGAACGCTACTTGGCCCTGGAACTCGAAGGCACTCGCTACAATATCGGGGTGAAGTATGGCACGTTAATGGCACAACTCGCCCTGGCACTGCATGGAAGCGATCGCGAAGATATACTTGCGCGGTTGGTGGAATTGCTGGCGGCGAGGTAGATAAGGAGATAGAAGAAAGGAGTTAGCATTACAGAATGGTCAACGGTTGTGTTTTCCTAATGGGAAGGGCGTCGGCATACTGTCGGCCCAGAGTATGCCTGCGGGGTTGCAGCCGTTCCTTATTCGACCAGCATCAAGTCCAAAACCCCTATCGCCAAAAACATCGAACTCCTTTCTCCGTACCCTGAACCCCTTCCCTCATGCCACACGAACTCATCTCCATCATCACGACCGGCGACGCGGTCCTACGCAATCGCTCGCTCGATGGCTTTTGTCGTTCTGCGGATGCTGCCGCGCTGCGCGATGCGGCCCGCGCGCTCGATGCGTTCCGTCGCCAGAGCGACAACCTGTACGAACGGGTCCGTGCAATTTTCTTTCTGGCGGCCATTTATCGATACCATCTTCCCGAGAAGCTGCCGTCGAATACCAAAGCTCGGGTTCCCTTTGAAGGCTATGTGCGGCTACTCGGGCGTCGCTTCGAGGAGGCGATCAACGAGTTTCGCGGCGTCGAAGAAAAACTTGGCTCCAGCGATGCCATTTGTAGCGCGTTGGCTGCCGCCTATCAGGCCCTCGGCTTTCAGACCTTGGCCGATCAGGTCCGCCGCAGCGTCCGCTCGGTTCGCGGCAATCAGTGGATGTTCCGCATGGGCCATCCGGCCGACCACCCGCTAGAAATCCGCTCGCAACTCAAGCATCGCGCGACTCCCGGCGGGCCGCTGCCGATCCTGGTCGAACGGACGGCGGTTCGCATGGACCTTTCGCATAGCGGCTGGAGCGATATTTTCTTTCTCGGCATGGACTTTCCGCAGGGTGCGCGGGTACTGAACGTGTCGATCGACTTGAGCGTGCGCGGTCGCGACGCCGAGCCGCAACCGCCCATCGAGGCCTGGCTCCGCGTCATCGATCAACCGGTGCTTCGATTGACGAGCATCGATCTCAAGTGCAAGGCCGACATCACTTCGCTGGCGGACGTCTTCGACTTCGCCAAAGACTACTTGGGGCTGCTTAAAGCGGCCGTCATCGCCGCCGGTATCATCCCTGCCGGCCTGGAAGGTTCCGGGCAGACGCTGGCCGATGTGCTGGCTCGGCTCGTCGGCCCGGGCATGGGTCTGGAACTTGTCAGCAAGGTGAACGATATTCCCAAAGGCTCGCGACTTGCCGTTTCGACGAATCTTTTGGCGGCTATCATCACCGTCTGCATGAGGGCCACCGGCCAAATCAAATCGCTCACCGGCACGTTGACCGAGGCGGAACGCAAGCTCGTTGCCGCTCGGGCCATCTTGGGCGAATGGCTGGGCGGCTCTGGCGGTGGATGGCAAGATTCCGGCGGCATCTGGCCCGGCATGAAGATGATCGAAGGCCGCGCGGCGACCGCCGACGACCCCGAATATGGCATCAGCCTCGGTCGCTTGCTGCCCGACCACCACATCTATAACTACGATGAAGTTTCTCCGCAAACGCGGCAGATGATCCACGATAGTTTTGTGCTCGTACATGGCGGCATGGCGCAGAATGTCGGGCCCGTGCTTGAGATGGTTACAGAAAAGTATCTGCTGCGGAGCGAGGCCGAATGGACCGCTCGCCAAGAGGCGATTGAGCTTCTCCGCGATCTCGAAAAGGCTCTAGCCAAAGGCGACGTTCGCGAAATTGCCCAACTCACGACGCGAAACTTCTTTGGCCCGATTCAGACGATCATTCCGTGGGCGTCGAACCATTACACGGAAGCGTTGATCGACCTCGTTCGCGCCAAGTTCGGCGCGGACTTCTGGGGCTTCCTCATGTTGGGCGGCATCTCGGGCGGCGGCATGGGCTTTATCGTCGATCCCAAGCGCAAGAGCGAGGCTCAGGATTTCCTACAGCGCGAGATGGTTGCCACCAAGCGGCAACTGCAAAATGCCTTGCCGTTTGCCATGGACCCGGTGGTCTACGACTTCGCGATTAACGATCGCGGCACGATGGCCGCGCTTTACGAAGGCGACGACTCGTTGATGCCATCGGCCTATTATGCAATCTGTGCTCCCCAATGGCTCCGGCAGGAAACGCAGCGCCTAAGCCCGGCGGTGCGCGATGAAATAACGCGCTTCGCGGCTGCCTGTCGCACCCATCCGCGCTTGAGCGGTTCGACCGAAATGCTCTTGGCGGCCCTCTTTCCCAAGCCCAGCGACGACAATTCCAGCCAACTTACACTCCATGCGATTCTCGATTGCAACGGCTTCGATCCGGAACTGCACGAGCAAATCCGCAGCGACATGCGAACCGGCCGCATCGGGCTTGCCCAGAACCGCTTGCCGACAAACACGGAAATTGAAGATGTCGATACCAACCAAGTCGTCGACGCAATCTCCGGCGGCATCGGCAGCGAAGATTGCCGCGCGGGCGAAGCGGCTCTCGCGGCCGGCGAAGTGGCCGTGCTGGCCCTGGCCGGCGGAGCAGGTAGCCGCTGGACGCGCGGTGCCGGTGTCGTCAAGGCCCTACATCCCTTCTGTCGCTTCGACGGCAAGTATCGCAATTTCATCGAGGTTCATTTGGCAAAAGGCCGCAAGGTCGGAGAATTATTCGGTACTACCGTGCCATTTATCGTTTCGACCAGCTATCTAACGCACGAACCGATCGAGCAATTTCTGAATTCGCCGCAGGGCAGGGCCTATCCGGGGCTGCTGTTGGCCTCGCCCGGCCGCAGCGTCGGATTGCGGATGGTCCCCACGACTCGAGATCTTCGTTTCGCTTGGGAAGAGATGCCGCAGCAGACCCTCGACGTGCAGGCCCAAAAGGTCCGCGACAGCCTGCACGCTTCGCTGATCGGCTGGGCCGAATCGGCCGTCGGCGGCAGCGACTATACCGACAACGTTCCGCTGCAATGCCTGCATCCGACCGGCCACTGGTTTGAAGTGCCGAACGTGCTTCGCAACGGCACGCTGGCAAGGCTCTTGCACGAGCGGCCGCAGTTGAAGTACCTGCTGCTCCACAACATCGACACCCTGGGAGCCAACCTCGATCCGGGAATGTTGGGCCGGCACATCCGGTCGGCGTCGTGCCTGAGCTTCGAGGTCATTCCGCGGCGGATCGACGATCGGGGCGGAGGGCTTGCCCGCGTGAATGGCCGCGTCCGACTCGTCGAGGGCCTAGCGATGCCGCGCGAGGAGGACGAGTTCCGCTTGAGCTACTATAACTCGGCGACGACGTGGATTTCGATCCAACGTCTGCTAGAAGTTTTTGGTCTTTCCCACGACGATCTCGGCAACGAACCGAAAGTCGCGGCCGCCATCCGACGGCTGAGCATGAGGCTCCCAACCTATATCACCCTGAAGGATGTGAAGAAGCGATGGGGTCATGCCCAGGAAGACATTTTCCCCGTGGCCCAGTTTGAAAAGCTTTGGACCGACATGACCGGCCTGTCCGAAGTGGCCTGCCAATTCATCGCCGTGCCGAGGACGCGCGGGCAACAACTGAAAGACCCGGCCCAGTTGGACGGCTGGCTCCGCGATGGATCCGCCGCGTTCGTCGATAAATTGTGTGCGTGGAAGTAAACGTTGGCGCAATAAAAAACCCGGTGCTGGCAAGTCAGGTATCGGCCAGCATCGGGCTCACACCGCAGGGTAATTGCCTGACGCCTCGTGCGGTGTCCCCGGCAGGCCGAAGCCGATTGAGGCATTCGATTCTTCGTCCCGCCACATGCAATACTATCCATTTACACGACCAAGTCAAGGGTTTGAAACACTTTTCTTTTTCTAATTCAACGGAAACGCCCACCCATAAACCTCTAGCTGCATCTTCCATCCCCCATCAATGGCATTTACATTCGTTTGAGACCCCTAAATTTTAATCCGCCATGCCCGAGTTACCTGAAGTTGAAACGATGCGGCGTGGAATCCTCTCCGCCAGCGGTGCGGTTATTTCCGGCGTCACCCGTCCGCCGTCGCCGCTACGATCGATCCTGATTGAGCCGGAGCTGCGGAACTTTCGCCGCCGCGTCATCGGGAGGCGCATTGTTACTATCGGTCGCTTGGGCAAGCGCATTCTTCTGGAACTCGATTCAACCGACCGAATCGTCATCGAGCCGCGCATGACCGGGCTGGTCTTTCTTACCGATCCGCCCGACCGCAAACACCTGCGGCTCGTGTTGGAACTTTCCGACGGCAATGCGGTCGAACAGATACTTTTCTGGGACCAACGCGGGCTTGGTGTTGTGCGGCTCGTTCCGTCCGAGGACTTCGATGCCCTCCTTGGCCCGGCCAAGATCGGTCCCGATGCGTTGGTTGTTTCGGCCGAAGAGCTTCGCTTGCGATTGCAAAGCAGTCGCCGGGCGATTAAGGTGGCTTTGCTCGATCAGAAGGCGCTGGCCGGCATCGGCAATCTTTACGCATCCGAAATTCTGCATCGTGCCGGCGTCCATCCGGAGAAGCTTTGTCATCGATTGCGAAAAGATGCCTGGCAGCGCATTCACGCTGAGATGCTCGTCGTGCTGCACGATGCCATCGCCCATCAAGGCTCTACTTTGCGCGATGGCACCTATCGCATCGCTCGCGATGCAGCGGGCAGTTATCAATTCCATCATCGCGTTTATCAGCGGCACGGCAAACCGTGTACGACCTGCGGACGAGCCGAGATTGTGCGCATCGTGCAGGCACAGCGATCTACGTTTTATTGCCCTAAGTGCCAGAAAAAGTAGCTGCGATTCCCCGGTTCCCACTCAGAGCGTGGGAACGAGGGATTTCATCTAACCCTACAGGGCAAAATCACCATCGGGAACCCGGCCCACTGCAAGCGGCGCTGTAGCGAGAAGGCCGTTTGGTTGTGCAAGAGCCGATCGACCCACGTCTCTTTATGGAAGACGAGCTGCCCGGCGAAAAACGTCGACTTGGGAAATGCCTGACTCACTTCCAAGCAGACCTCTTCCAGCACGTCAACGGCATCGGTGCCGATGGCAGCGAACGAAGCGGCCGGCATACCCAGGCTTCGCGACAAGGCAACGTACTTGGCAAGATTGTCTTCGGTGTATTGTCGCAAGTCTTCGACGGCCCCGCTGCCTTTGAAGTTGCCCGAATCGACCACGCCCACCGAGACGAAGACGAAGTTACTGAAGTGCCCCGGCACGAAGCGGATGCTATTGAGCATCGTATGGACGCCGAGGCCGCTATATCCACCGACGAGAATCACGGCCGTTGGCTTGGCGGGGTCGGGGTCGGCCTCATTGGGATCCGGCAAGGCGACGAGTTTTGTGAGCGTCTCATCGAGCTTCTTCAGCTTCAGGCCAATACCTTGGTAGTAATAGTGGATCAGATAGGCGATGATGACTAGGCTACTCGTGACGGCAAGAGTTAGCCATCCGCCATCTTTCCACTTCATCCAAACATTCGAGATTAGAATTCCAACGCAAAGCACCGTGCCAAAGGCAAACAAAGCAAGTCGCTTGACCCACAACCGATTTTCGTGCCGAATCTCCCACCAATGTCGGCACATGCCGATCATCGACAACGAAAACGTTATGAACACGTTGATCGAGTAAAACAAAACGAGCATGGTCGTACTGCCGGCCGTGTACCAAAGGGCCGTTAAGGCGGAAATGCCCATGAGCAGAATGCCATTGTGCGTGGCCAACCGTTCCGAAAGGTTCGCGAACCAGCGCGGCATCCAGGAGTCGTGGGCCATGTAGCCCAAGACCCGCGGGCCGTCGATGAAGCCGGCCTGAGCCGCGACGAACAGCAGCGTGCCTTCGCTCAAAAGAGTGGCGAGCACAAAGGCCGTTGCGCCCCAACCCGGAAGACCAATGACCCGGACAAAATCTTTGGCCAACAGGCCGTTCATGGTTTCCGGATCGCCTTCCTTGGGTGCCTGAATGTGAAGCAGCAAATAGGCGACGATCAATCCGCTGGCCGTCAAGGCGAGCGACCAAGCCATGTAGCGCATGGTCTTCTTAGCGGTGGCGACGCGGGGCTCGCGCATCACCGGCATGCTGTTGGAAACCGCTTCCAATCCGGTGTACGTGCCGGAGCCCATCGAGTAAGCATAGAGCAGAATTCCCAGGATTCCGAAAATGCCGACCTTGGGGTCAGATGCATTTTCGCGCAATCCGGTCGTCACGGCGTGGGCCACTTCGCCGGCCGAACCAAGATGCAAACCAATCGAACCAAGAATCAGGATTGCGTGCGTTATGAGGAAGAGGATAAAAACCGGCATCAGGATCTGCACCGATTCCTTCACCCCGCGAAGATTGAGCACGATCAGCGCGACGATGGCACCATACTCGCACGGCAGCTTCCAGGTAACCCAATTTTCGCCCAACAAGCTGAAGACTGCGTCGCCCGCCGCTGCAATTGAAACGGTGATCGTCAGGACATAGTCGACCAATAGGGCGCATCCGGAGATCACACCGATGCGGTTGCTCAACAGCTTCGAGGCGACCAAATATCCGCCGCCGCCGCTGGGAAACTCTTCGATGATGTGGCTATAGCACGCTGCGATGACGAAAACCGTACCGGCAATTGCCAAGCCTAGGAACACGGCCAAGTACGATGCATGAATTCCAAGATGCCCGAAAGATTCCGATGGACCGTAACAGGACGACGACAAACCGTCGGCCCCCAGACCGACCCAGGCCAAGAAGGCAACGAGCGAAACGCTATGGAAGAGCGTCTGATCTTGCAGATCGCGCGGCTTGCCGACCATGATCAGGCGTGCCTTCTGCAGCCATTGGCCACCCTTATCGGGAAGTTGTTCTCCGTCCGCGACGACACCCAGCCGTTTTTCTTCTTCCAGCATAGCCTCGACATGAGGGCTGGAATCGGTGGTTGTGGAGGGACGCTCGTTGGACGGCGAAGACTTGTCGCTTGGGTTTTGATTCACGGGTGTGCCAAAAACTAGGTGGGGAAATGAAAACGCGCACGCTTGATGCCGACTGCGGCATCGTCACGCTATGTCTTCGTAGACGATAACGCAGAACTTAATGAATCTCTCGTATCGGACTATACTTGCACGTACTTGGCACCCGCGCAATGCCTAATTTACCATATCGCGGCTTTACTTGACAATCCGGGGGCCGATCCCGAAAATCCAAAAGCCAATTATCGCACCCTGCCAATGGAGGGAATGCTATCGCTTGCGCAGCGGAAAGGGTGGTGTTCGACGTTCGACAACTTGCGTGGGGCTTGAGTTTCTAAGGCGAACGACCGCGAAACTACTTTCCCGCCGCACCCAAGGCTACGTCGAACCGCTCGCGGACTTGATGCGTTGTTTTTGCGTAGTCGCTGACCAGCGCATCGCTGCTGGAATAACGGAGCAAATGGGCCAGCTTGTTCATCTCGACTGGATCGCGGGAAAGCGGATCGCGCGCGGTTGAGTTCATCAACTGCAAACGGCTCTCGATGGTCCGCAAAAGGCGGTAGCTCGAATCGAAGAACGCATGTTCGGCGGACGTGAGCAGGCCTGCGGCAAGTAAGGCGGCAAGGGCGGCCAAAGTGTTCGGGGTCCGCAACTGGGCGTTCTTCCGCGCGTGCTGAAGCTGGAGCATCTGCACGAGGAACTCGATATCGACGATGCCGCCGGGGCCCCGTTTGAGATCGCCAGCATGGGCCGTTTCCTCCATGCGATGCCGCATTTCCAGAATCTCGATGGCGTCTTTCTTCCGCCAACGATGTCCGAAGGCCGACCGCTGCACGGACGCCGTCGCCAACCGCATCGTCCGCGCGGAGCCATAGACGGATCGGGCCTTGCAGAGGGCCAGCCGTTCCCACAACTGGCCGGAACCTTGCGAATAGTAGCGGCTAAACTGGGCGAAAGAAGTCGCCAGCGACCCGCTTTTGCCGGTTGGACGGAGCCGCAGATCGACTTCATAGAGCTTACCTTGTGCGCTAAGCCGACTTGCCGACTTGATAATCCGCTGCCCCAGTTCGCTGAAAAAGTGCTGGTTGGATGTGCTTCGCGCCGACCATTGCCCGAAGTCAAAAGCCGTCTGTCCGTCGGCCTCATAGAGGAACACGAGGTCGAGGTCGCCGCGATAATTCATCTCGCGGCCGCCGAACTTGCCCAAGGCCAGGATCGTCATGTCGCACGGCTCGCCGACGCGCTGCCCGCTGCCGATTTGCGGACGACCGAACTTGGCGACCAATTTTTGATATTCGTAGGCGGCAATCTGCGCCAGACAGACCTCGGCAATATCGGAAAGCGCGCCGGTCGCGGCCTGAATGTCTTCCTTCCCCAACAGATCGCGGACGCCCACGCGAAGCTGCTGATCGTTCTTAAAACTATGTAAAATCGGCTCGATATCCTCGGCTGCCCAGCATAGCTCCCGCAACGTCTCTTGCAAGACGCCGTGCGACGGCAGTTTCCCCAGCACGAGGCTGTCCATTAGCCCGTCGAGCATGCCCGGATTGCTAGTCAGAATGTCGGAAAGGTGCGGGCTATAGGCACACAGTTCCACATAGAGCCGCAAGCTGGGCGGGTTGAAGCTGAATAGCTCCCAGAGCACGCCCTTGCCGCCGAGCGAATCGCTGACGCGGTCGAGGTTCACCAAGGCCGCATCCGGGTCGGCCGTGGCCGCAACCGTGCCGAGCAGTTGCGGGGCGATTGCCGCCAAAAACATCCGGCAACGCGGTGTGGAAAGGAAGCGAATCTTCTCTTCCGACAAGGCCATCAAGTTTCTATAGGCTTGCTTCACGTCGCGGAAGCGATGCTTGTTCAGAACCTCCTCGATCCGCTCCGCTTGCGGGTCGGGATCGAGCACTAGGTCGGATTCGGCCTCGGACTCCACGTCGTCGCTAAATGCGTCGTGCAACAAGTGGTCGAGAACTTTGCGGTTGAACGAAGTCTTCTCGCGGTAGTCGGCAAGGAACGCATCGAGCGCGGGATGCTCTGGACGATTCTCATAGCCCATCCGCAACGCCAGCTTTCGCAGCTCGATATCGTCGGCGGGCATGGTGTGGGTTTGCAGGTCGAAAAGAATTTGCAAGCGATGCTCGATCTTCCGTAGAAAGTTGTAATTCTCGCCAAGCAAGGCGCACTCCTGGTTCGTGAGGCAGCCGCATTGCTCCAGTTGGGCCATTGCTTCAAGCGTATTGCCGATTCGCAGTTGCGGCAGGTCGCCGCCGTTGAGCAATTGCAAAAACTGGATCACGAATTCAATGTCGCGAATGCCGCCGCGACCGATCTTCACGTCGCGTTCCTGGCCATCGCCGTGTACTTTCTGTTCGATCCGCCGCTTCAGTGCCTTAATGCCGCCGATATCCGCGCGGCTGAGGTAACGTCGATAAACCCAAGGTGTCATTTGCGCGAGGAACTCGGTTCCCAGATCGAGATCGCCGGCAACCGCCCGGGTCTTGATGTGGGCCTGCCGCTCCCAGGTCCGACCGCGAACATCGTAGTAAGTCAACATTGCCGGCAAGCTCATCGCCATCGGGCCGTGCCGTCCCTCCGGCCGCAACCGCAGGTCAACGCGGTAAACGCTGCCCAACTCGGTGGTTTCGGTAAGAAGGCGGACGATTTCCTTGGCCAAGTGGTCGAAGAATTCGTGATTGCTCGTCGGCCGCGGGCCGTTGGTCTTGCCGTCGCCATCGTAAAGAAAGAGGATGTCGATATCGCTGGAATAGTTCAATTCGCAGCCCCCCAGCTTGCCCATGCCGAGAATCGCGAAGCGTGCGATCCGACCGTCGGGGCCGATGGGGTCGCCGCGCTGCGAACGAAGCTTGCGCCAGGCGGCACGCAAAGCACCTTCCAGCAAGGCGTCGGCCAGATACGATATCTGCGCGGCGACCGTTTGTAGGCTTTGCTCGCGGATGATATCGCCGTAGCTGATCCGCATCGTCTCGCGATGCTTGTAGCGCCGCAGCGCACGCAGCACGCTCTGATCGTGGTCCAAGACCGCGATTTCTGCAACGAGGTCTTCGACGAGCATCTGCCGCGCGACCGGGGCGCCTTCCGTCAATCGCAAAAGGTCGAAGCCTTCCGGATCGGCTACCAATAGATCGGAAAAGTGCTGGCTCGTTGAGAAGATTTGCACCAGCGTCGGCAAGGCTGTGGCATCGCGCTCAAACAGCGCGCCAATGCTCAGGGGGTTGCAAGCCTGGGCGATATAGCGGTCCAAATTGCTCAGAGCCATATCCGGGTCGGCGCACTTGGGCAGGAGCGTGCCGAGTTGATCGCAAATCCCGGCCAGAAGATCGAGCGTCATGCCCTCCAATGCCATATTCACCAGCGCAGCATGTCCGCGACTGCCATCGACGACCCCCAGCGACCCGAGGAACCCCCGTGCGGAGTCGGCATCATCGAGATAGTGGCGAAGGGTGGGTATATTCATGTGGTCTAGCGGCCGTTATAAAGGCAATGGATATTGTAGCATAGTCCCACTGCCTCCACCCATCATAACAAGCATCGGGCCCTTACGACAAGCGGCGCGCCCTTCGTTACGAGTAACGTCGCGTTAGATGCGAGGCGATGCGATCGATCAATGCGTCGCGCTCGAGACTTCGGCTGAATGTGTGGTCTGCGTTGGCAATTCGCGCGACGCTCAAAACACCTTGGCGGCTCAGTTGCTTCACCTGTCGGGGGGCCTGCGAATTCATCAGCAATAGGCCGGGATCTGTCTCGGCGACGAAGAGCGTCAACTTTCGTTCGGCACGGGCCGCGCGCATCATATCGCGCGGCAAGTCGTTGCCCAACGGATGCCCACAGGTTGCGTCCGTGCCGCACGGCTTGGCCGAGCCATCGCGATGGTTTGCAACTTGCCCAATCGCCCATCGGTTCCAGCGGCCAGCAAGCCGCGCGATGACGTCGCGCGCCGCTCCAAGATAGCCCACCCGACTGCGACCGCTCAAAAATTTCCACAGGCGATGCACGTCGAGTTTTCGCGAAAATCGCCAATGCGATTCGAGGGCTTCGCGGAGTTCGGGATCGTCGATGGTCATTCCGTCGCGCCAGAAGTAGGTGAGGGGGTTGATCATGATGCTCTCGACTAGCATCGGATTGCTGAATTGGGCTGCCGCCTGGAATGCGAAATAAGCCCCCGAGCAAAGTCCGATGAAGACGCAGCGGTCGCGGCCAAGTTCCCTTCGCGCCGCATCGAGTACGTGTGCCATGTCGGCGAACCCGCTCGCCGGATAGGTGTCATTTTCTCGCCCGAAAGGCCCGGTGGGACTGTCGCCAAGCCCCCGCAGATCGAAACGCAACGATTGAAACCCAAGCCCCGCCAGTCGTCGGGCAAGCAGCACGTTGAGCCGGCTGACTCCAATTCGATAGGCGGCCCCTGCGTTCAAGAGTACGACCAGGGGCAGCCGCGTCTCGTTGCCTAAAGGACCACTTAGCACGCCGGCCAGATTGTGGGATTGGCCCGACTGCCAGATAGTCTCAACAACTTGTGGTGCAGGCGTTTCGCCTGCAAGTGCGCGCGAGACGCCTTCACAAGGTCCAACGTGCAATTCCATGCTGGTTGCCCCGATGGCTTCCGACTCGAACGCGGGCAAGAAGGCCGAAGACTCGTCGATGCGCTCGACGAGCCAGTCCGAAATCGATGCGATCGACTCGTGCGGCACTTGCGTGAAGTGCGGTTCGACCAGCATCTCCTTGACGCCGGGAAGCGTGCGGACCTCCGTGGCAACCCCGTTCGAGATCAGCCAGTTGTGCAAGTTGCGATCGACGGGCAGGTCATCGCGGGCAACGAATAGCGCATTTCGGCATCGCAGCGGCCGCTTCAAGATGTTCAACGCAGCCAAGCCGGCGATGGTGTCCGTCGAATAGCAGAAGCCTCCCGCTTCCAGGTTGCGCTTGGGCACTGCCACACTCGCCGACGGTGCGGCGGAGCTTGCTGCGGAATCGAGCAGAATCAATTCGCGGGTGAAGGCCCGCCCGCTTACCACGGGAGCCCACAAGACGAGGTTCTCAATCTCTTCGCCGATCAACCCCTCGACGGCCAGCAAGGCCCCCGCGCGGAAGCCGATCACGCTGATTCGCTCCAAACCGCACGCGCGCTTCATGAACCGCACGGCATCGCGAACATTGGCCGGCCAAGAGTGGCCGAGATCGTTATGCTCGCCGTTATTTATGTCGCCGCCTGCCGAATCGCCCGTTCCAAACCAATCGAACCGTAGCGTCGCAATGCCGCGGTAGGCCAACGCCTCAGCCATAAGTCGCAGCCCACGGTGGGCATGTACCTGTTCGTGGCCGATCGAAGGAGATAGAACTACGCCATGATCGTAGATTGCCTCACCTGCCGGAACGTGCAACCAGGCAAAGAGCGGCTGCCCTTCGCTTTTGAAGTAGAGTGCTTTGGCCGGGGGCGGAACGTCGAGCGGAGCTTCGCGACCGCGTGATGGAAGTACGGATGTTGCCAAAGTTTCCTCCCTAGTGCGTTGCCGATTCAACGGACGCAGCGACCGACAGCGGAGCAGCCAGATTGATTGCCTCAAGATCGGCAACAAACGCGGGCGGATGTGCCGTCGTGGGTCGAAATCGCACGCGCTTGCGGCGGTGCGGCGGAAGGTGAAAGTAGTTGTCGTCGGGCAGATAGCCATCGGCCTTGAGGAAGACGTGTTGCAAAAAGCACTCCGCGCTGACGACAACTTCATAGTGGTCGTTGCCGAGGGACTCATACCGCGCCTCGATTGGGCAATCGCCAGTCAATGGCTCGATCTGGCGTCGCACGAAATGAAATGCCTCGCCGAGAATTGCGCGACGGTCATCGTACCAGGTGAAGATCGCCACATCGTGCTGCGGCGGCCCAAAGCGGTAGGCATACGATGCGTCGCAAAACCTGCCGAGAATCTCATCGGCACTTCGCGTCTGCCGCGAACGGGCCTCGATGCACAGCGGAATCTCGCGGCAGGCAATCGCGGTGTTCGGCCCGCGCAAAAGGGTCGCTTCCAGCCTGCCGGTTACCGGTGCCGCCGTTTCGTTGACGAAGTGAATATCGA
>JANXOJ010000345.1 GCA_025353625.1 Planctomycetota bacterium
CAAGTCGGCAGGGTACAACTCGCCGGTGGAGAGCAGGTTCACGAGCGTTATGTACTTCACCTTGCGAAATCGCCGCTGCACGGCATAGGCCAAGCGGCCGATCCAATAGTGAATCACGGTTGGCTTCGTGTAATACAGTAGTTCCATCGAGACCGAGCCCGAACAAGCCATGCAGCAGGTCGCCAGACGCATCAATTCGGGCGTTCGGTTGGAATGCACTTCCAGCAATGGTTTCGCGGACGTGCTATCGACGACGCTCCAAAGTCCACTGGCAATCGCCATCTCGCGTGCCATGTCGGCATGTTTGGGCTTGAACGCAGACACGGCAAAACGCGCATCCGGCACGGCTTGGCGAATTCGATCCGCCGCCTTGAGAAACCAGGGCAGATTGTGGATCACTTCTTGCGTCCGCGAGCCGGGCAGAATCGTAACCAGAGGGCCGGGCCGGCTCTGCTGCGCCGCGACGAACTGCCGATCGAGTTTTTGTTGCCGCACTTCGTCAAAAAACGGATGGCCGATAAACGTGGCATTGCAGCCCCGCTCGCGAAACCACGACTCCTCGAACGGCAAGCTGCATAGAACGTGATCGGTCAGCCGCCGCATCTTTTTCGCCCGCCAGGTGGCCCACGCCCAGATCTGCGGCGGAGTGTAATAGAAAACGGGGATTCCATGTATTTTCGCTCGCCAAGCAATCCACCAGTTGAAACCGGGGTAATCGACCAGCACGACGGCGTCGGGCTTATGGTGGCGGAAATATCGGTCGGCGCGACTGGCCAGATCCCAGAACTTATGGAGGTTGGTCAGCACCCGCAGAAACCACATCACGGCAAGTTCGGTGAGGTCGGCATGGAGTTGGCAGCCGGCCGCCGCCATTTTTGGCCCGCCGTATCCCACGGCCTCGAAATCGTTACAACGCGCCTGGAGCTGGCGGATGAGGTTCGCGGCGTGCAGATCCCCGCTCGGTTCGCCAACACAAAAGAAGATGCGAAGACGCTTGGGAGCCATTGAGGAAGCAACATCGGGGAATGATAAAACCGGCAACGCCAACGCCGCACGAACTGGCGAACGCGATCTGTTCCCCCAAGATATCCAGATCGACATGTATCTTCAATGGGTGTGCTGCGAGCGTCTCGCCCTCATTTATCTGCGCAGGCGAGACGCCCGCACCACAAACAAAGGACTGTTCCGACAGAATGGGCTGCTTCGCTTACCGCAGCGGCGGCGCGATTTGACCGGCGACGATCGGTTGCGGTACGGCAAGTTGCAGCGTGCCCGGCGGAGGCGGAAGCGCGACCGACTGCCGAGCGAGCGCACCCTGCAACGCGGCAACGCGGGCGGTGACGTCCGTCTGGGCCGGGTTGAGTTCCAACGAATGTTGGTAGTTGGCCATGGCTTGGGTATACTCGCCGGTGTCCTCGCGAACCTTGCCGAGCGCGGCCCACTGTCGAGCGTCGTTGGGATCGAGACGCACGGCATCGACCAGCGTGTTCTTGGACGCTTCGCGGTTGCCGAATTCCGAATAGAGCCGGGCAAGCTCCATGCGCGGTTCGGCCAACGTCGGCTGCTGTGCGGCCCAATTCTGGATCGACGCAAAGGCTTCGTTCGTGCGGTTCTCTTCGATCAGGAGGACGGCAAGGCCACGGTGGCAGTCGCGGTGATTGGGGTCGCGTTGCAGGCATTGGCGATAGTTCGACTCCGCCTGGGCAAGGCAATCGTTCTGATTGCGAAGCCGGCCCAGGCGATGGTAGGTGGCACCGAGGTTGTAGTAGCCGTCCGCGTTGGCCGGATCGGCGTAGGTGGCCTCTTGAAAGTGTTGCAGGGCCTCTTGAAATTGGCCGCGTTGGAAGAGCGTGACGCCCTCCGCATTACGGTTATTGGCAGCAAAATTTGTGCAACCGCAAAGGAGGACGACGTTGAGCGCAGCAAAGACCCACCAAGTCCAGCCGGGAGCTAACTGCATGCCTTTCGCCATCGTTTCCGCGCCTTGCGTTTGAAAAGCTCGACCGGCCCAGCGCGGAGATCGCTCTGGACCGGTATAGCCAGCGGGGAAAGATAGCCATGCAAGGCGTCTTACGCAAGACGAGTTTCGGCCTAAACGGCCGCCTCGCTCGTCATGGAAAGAAGCGGTGAATGGGCAAGCGGGGCTGCCGAAGGAGCCGGGTTGGCGATTGAGCCGGCCGAGTGCTTCTCGTAGCCCAGGCCGTGCAGGACTTCCAAAATCTCGCTGCAGGTGGGGAACATGCGGCCGCTACGGCGTTTGTATTCGTCCAACGCACCCATGAATTCCACTTCGGCCGACGAGTAATCGCGCTCGCAGGTGGTCGGATCGATTTGGCGGCGGCGGCTGACCTTCGTTCGACGCTCCGTCACACGGCGATCGACCGTTACAGCAACTTCCTTCTCGCGGCGATCGTTGTCGCGACGATCCTGGTTCGACCGGGCGTCCATGACTTGAGCGGCCGGTTTGACCCCGCTCAACGGCTTGCGCTTGGCAGCCGTATGAACATCGGTGCTGTGGGACTTCTCTTTCGACTTGCAAACGGGCTTTTTGACATTCATGGACGAAACCCTCCTGATGGACGTACTATTTTGGCAACTGGTAGTTTGGGGAAAATACAACCTCGTTGAAAAATAGCATCGGAACGCCGGTCAGGGAGACTTGCACGTTTAGGAAAGAGGTGCGGTTCTAGTAATTTGATCGGATTTTAGGGTTATTGCCGTTTGCGCAAGGTTGACGATTCCCGTAGGTCCGTTTTGCCGGAACGGAATATTGCGCAATGATCTGCCAGAAGACGATGCGTTTTATCAGTCGATTGAGCAGAACCGTGCCGCCCGGCAGGTGAAACCTACTCCGCCGTCGATTTGCTGCCCTGCGAAGAACCGCTGATCGGCACGCCTTCGGGCAGCGGACGTGCAG
>JANXOJ010000347.1 GCA_025353625.1 Planctomycetota bacterium
CTTCTGGTGTCGAGCAATTTGCCTTCCGGCGTGAGAGCTTGCATCGTGCAGCGGTCGCCTTCGATGGTAAAGAGACAAAAGTGGTGAACGGCGATGAATATCTTTGAATGCGGATTCTGGCCTGGCAGATACGTCCTGCCATAGAGGGGTGCCCCCGCTCCGCCGCTGACGATGACCGTTACGTCGGATGGCGGCTCGGATCGCTCGTAATCGTGGTCGTGGCCGGCAAGGAAGGCCGTCGCCCCATACTTCTTCATCATCGGCAAAATGAACTTACGGGCTTCGATCGACGGCCGTTCCGATAACGCACCATGAGCACCGGAACTCCAGGGACTGTAGTGCGACGAAAGGAAGATAAACTTCTCGCGACTCGCTTTGAGAGCACCTTCAAGCCATTTCAGATTTTCGCTTTCGGCGTTCCAGGAGAGGCCGCCATCAATGCCAATAAAAAGGGCCGAGCCGACGACGGCCTTCCAGCGGTCGCGGCCCGCCATCGGTAGCAACGTCCCAACGATGGGAGTGCCGGCCTCATGATTGCCGGGCACGTAGAAAGCGGGGATCGATGCAAAGTAGGCAGGTGCCATGCCGAAGAACTCGGTGTCCCACTGGTCGTCGTTGCGTCCATCGTAAACCATGTCGCCGCTAAATACCGTCAACAGGGGCTTCTTCTGGAACACGGCGGCGGCCACGCGAGCCCAGTCCTTGGGGTGCGAGCGGCTATCACCCAAAGCAACGAACGTCAAGTTGCCGCCGACGGGCGGAAGGGTTGAAACCTTGAACGGTCCGATCCGTTTACTCATCTGGCTGCCGGCAACCCGTGCCGTAAGCATGTAGTCGTATAGCGTACTCGGCTGTAAATTCGCCGGACGAAAGGAGTGGATAAGACCCGTGGGGCTGACGGACTTTTTGCCATCCACTTCAAGTTCAACCTCCGCAGGCATATTCGTGCGGCAAGCGACGCTGAAGTAATCGGCTCCCGCATCGCCAAGAACGGGCTGCGTCTGAAAGTTGATATCGTCCGCCGCTAAGCATACGAGTGCGACCTCGAAGGGCGACGACGATTTGGCATCGGTAGCTGGAGCCTTCTTGCCGGAAAGGCCAAACTCGATCTCCAGCGCGTTCTCGCCCAGCTTGAGCAGATTGGGTGATATCCCCGGCAGTGTCAGGTAGCGCATCCCTTTGAGGGGCGGCGGGACCGTGCTTCCGTTTAGTTGGCACAACTCGACCAGGACTGACGTCCGCAGGCTTAGACTGACGCAATCTTTTTGTCCCGGCAACGCAAAAGTCCAGCGAGCGCGAATTTGCGTGTGACCGGAGACGAGCCGAGGCAATCGGTCTTGCCACTTGGGAACCTTTTCGGCTGCTAGGCTAAACTGCGGCTTCACGCCGGCCAAGAGATCGTCGGGCCTATCGTTCGCAGCCAAGCAACAGCTAACAACTAGCAGTAGGAACGCAGACGCCATCGACCAGGACCGCAACATGAAAAAGCTCGCCATTTCGTCTTTGCTCCGTTCTTTCTGCCGAAACGAACCGTAATGCTCATCATCATCCAGAAGCGTCGTCACTCAAACGCGACCGGATTGATCGATCCTTCCGGCAGAAGGAAACTACTTCTTTCCAAAGCAAAACAAGCTGCCCGATTCGCTGCCGATGACCATGCGGCCGGCAGCCACGGCGGGCGAGGCCGAGACCCGGCCGCCTGCGTCAAAGTGCCAAACTTCTTTGCCCGAGATTCGATCGAGACCGTAAACTCTGCCATCGTTCGAGCCGAAGTAGATGCGGCTGCCGACGACGACCGGCGAACTGTCGATCATCTGCTTCGTTTTGAATTCCCACAACGAGCGGCCCGATAGCGGATCGAGGGCGTGAAGGCTGCGGTCGCGGCAGCCAACGTAAATCGCCTCATCGGTAACCGCCGCCGACGACCGATAGGCGTTGGGCCGTTCGCGATTCTCGAATCGCCACGCGACGGACTCCTTGGCTAGATCGACGGCGAGAAAGCAATTGTCTTCGTTGCCGACATAGGCGAAGTTCTTTGCAATTGCGGCCGCCGAGCCAGTCGGGGAATCCAAATTGATCTTGGTGGTCGCCGTCCCTTTATCGAGGTCGAGCACGTGCAGCGACATATCGCAGGCCGCCACGAAGCACCGGTTGCCGACAATCGTCGGAAAGCTGCGAACTTGATCGGTCGTTTCGTACTTCCAAACGAGCTTGCCGCTTACCGCGTCCAAGCAGTAAACGAAGGCATCCTCGGAGCTGAAGATTACGCGATCGCGATAGAAGTTTGCACCGGCGTCGATTTGCCCATCGCTGGCGAATTTCCAAACGAGCTTGCCCGTTGCCCCATCGAGACAATAGAAGTTCCCATCTTTATCGCCCACGTAAACCCGCCCGTCCTTCACGGCGGTCGAAGCCAGAAAGCCGATTTCACCATTAAACTCCCAGCGTTTCTTACCCGTTATCAAATCGATGGCATAAAGCGGCCCCGAACTTGCGCCAACAAATACCGTCTGACCTTCAATGGCCGCCGTAGCGGCGAAGCCTTTTTGCTCGGAAGTGAACGTCCACAGCAGTTCGAGACGATCGGGAAGCGAGCCGCCTGCTACGCCGGTGCCGGTGGAAGTACCGCGAAAAAGCCGCCATGCTTCGGGAGGCGCGGTATCGATTGGCTCGACGGCCAACGCAGTCCGCGCGATCCAATGGAAACACAACACCGCGAACCAGACAATGCCTTGCCGTGCGATTGACATCGAATGAATTTCCAGGAATCTGTAAGGTGGCGTCGAGCGTCGGATGCCCCGGCATCCGACG
>JANXOJ010000371.1 GCA_025353625.1 Planctomycetota bacterium
GCCCGCCTCTGCTTTCGATTGCCGATCATGGACATGTGCTGCCTCCGTGCGCACTGTGGGTGGAGCGAATTGTAGCCGGAAAAACGAGGCGTTGCCAGAGCGAATGGAGACTCGATGGCAAAATAGGAAAAATAGAATAGATACGGCACTTACATCGCAAGCGTTGCGAAATCGAGTTGCCAACGTCGCAGTGCGGCCTTCAATGCTTTTATTGCCCGCAAGGGCTGGCGCCCCAGGCGAATACGGCGTCGATGTTCAATCGCATTCCGGGTGGGCCGTCTTGGTCCATAACAGCCAATTCGCCATCGTGGCAGAGTTGGGGACGTTGAACTTGCTTGTGAAGTTGGGTTTTAGTGATGCAAATACCTCGTCAGTTCGGCCTCCTTCTGGGGTGCATCCCAGCCAAAAAAACTGGCCATCCAATCGGCGACTTGCGGCGCGATTGCGTCGGCGTCGGCGCGGTAGTAGTGCCAGCTTGTGCGACGGATCATCACGTCGTCGAGATGCACGGCCCATTCGCGACGGCAAAAATGTTCGACGACATCGGCCCGCACTGGCGGAGGCACAATGCCGCTGGGCGTCGATTCGCCGGTCGATTCGCCGAAGGCGAGCAATGGCTCGTCGCCGGTGCGACATCGCGGCAATTTGCGGCGCAACTGCCGGGCCAAGCGATCGACCACGTGTTCGGCGATAAGGCGATAGGTTGTCAGTTTGCCACCTGCGACATCGAACCAGCCCGGCTCCGGCATGTCGATCCGATGGGCGCGCGAAATATCCGACGGCCCTCCGTGCCCCGCTGCAAGGAGCGGCCGCAGACCGGCCCAAGTATGCATCACGTCGCTGGAGTTCAAGGAGGCCGATGGAAAGCTGGCGTTAACGACGTTTAGAATGTATTCGATATCCGCCGCATTGACGGCGACCGATTCGGGCGGTCCTTCGTAGTCGGTATCGGTCGTGCCAAGAATGACGCGCTCGCCCCAAGGTATGCCGAAGAGTATTCGCGACCGTTCGGTCATCACCACGGCACTGGGCAAGGGAAGTCGTTTGCGATCGACGACCAAGTGGACTCCTTTGGTGAGTCGCAAGCGCAAGCGACTCTGCGGCAACCCTGCGGCCCAAGGCCCGGCGGCGTTGACGATGGAGCGAGTCGTCAGTAAGTGCCGTTGACCCGTAAACGCATCGCACGCCGCACACCGCCATGCCGGACCATCGCGATGTGCCTCTTCAAACGCCGTGTAATTGATGATATTTGCCCCATATCGCCGGGCACTGCTGAGAGTATCGAGCACCAAGCGGGCGTCGTTGGTGAGGCCATCAAAGTATCGCACCGCACCCGTGAGGTCATTACTGCGAATCCCCGGCAGAAGTTTTTTGACTTCCGATTGCCCCAACGTGGCCGAGCGGCCCAGGTTCCGGCGTCCGCAAAGCAGATCGTAAAGCTTCACGCCGATGCGAAGTTGCCAGCGAGGCCAAGGCGTGCCTCGATAGGTGGGAAAGAGGAACGCAAGCGGTTCCGCCAAGTGCGGGGCAATGCGATGCAGCGTCATCTTTTCGCGATTTGCCGCCCACACCAGTCCCAGGCGTCCCTGCGCCAGATAGCGGAGACCGCCGTGGAGCAAGCGGCTCGAACGACCGCTCGTACCAAAGGCCAGGTCGTGCTTTTCCACAAGCCCCGTACGAAGCCCTCGCATGGCCGCATCGCGTGCCACGCCCGCACCGACGATGCCGCCGCCGATCACCAACACATCGAGCGGCTGGGAGGAAAGTCGGGCGAATTGTTCGGCGCGGACGATTTCAATGGACACGCAATCTCCTCTCTCCAAATGTTAGATGGCCTCTTCTGTCCGTTTCATCTAGGGTGGTGTCGAGCGCGGCGAAGACCGACCAAATTTACTGCACTTTCGCCCAGTCGAGCGATCTCCCTACCGCCTTTTTCCATCGCGCATAAATTGCATCGCGCTGCGCGGCGGCCATCGCGGGGCGATACTCGCAATCGAGAGCCCAATTGCGTGCAAGCTCATCCGCGTCCTGCCAATAGCCGACTGCCAAACCGGCCAAATATGCGGCACCTAGCGCCGTCGTTTCAGAAACGACGGGTCGGCGAACTGGTACGCCGAGGGCATCTGCCTGGAACTGCATGAGCAGATTGTTGACCGAGGCCCCGCCATCGACCTTCAGTTCGGCCAGTTGAATGCCCGAATCCTTTTGCATTGCTTCCAGCACGTCGCGGGTCTGATAGGCCATCGACTCCAACGCAGCCCGAGCGATATGCGCTGCGGTTGTGCCGCGAGTTACGCCGAGGATCGTTCCCCGCGCGTAGGGATCCCAGTAGGGTGCTCCCATGCCAACAAAGGCCGGCACGAAGTAAACGCCGTCGGAATCCGGCACTTTGGCGGCAAGCGTTTCCACGTCTGCCGATTTCTCGATAATCCCAAGCCCGTCGCGCAGCCATTGCACGACGGCACCGCCAATGAAGACCGAGCCTTCGAGGCAATAGGTGATCTTTCCGCCGATTCCCCAACCAATCGTCGTCAACATGCGATGTTGCGACTCGATCGGTTTGTGGCCGGTGTTCATCAGCAGGAAGCAGCCGGTGCCATAGGTGTTCTTGGCCATTCCCGGCGCATGGCACGCCTGTCCGAACGTCGCCGCCTGTTGGTCGCCGGCAGCGGCCGCGATCGGAATCGGCGAACCGAACCATTCCGCACGGGTCTGGCCGTAGACCTCGCTCGATGGCCTCACTTCCGGCAGCATCGCGCGGGGCACATTGAGAATCCGCAGTAGCTCATCGTCCCATTCCAGCGCATGGATGTTGAAGAGCAGCGTGCGGCTTGCGTTGCTGTAGTCGGTTGCGTGCCGCCGTCCGCCGGTCAACCGCCAGAGGAGCCAGCTATCGACCGTGCCGAAAAGTATCTCGCCTCGCTCGGCGCGGCTGCGATATTCGGGATAGGTTTCGAGAAGGTGTGCGATCTTCGTGCCGGAGAAGTAGGCATCGACGACGAGCCCCGTTTTTTTGCGAAACGTTTCTTCGAGCCCCTCGGACTTTAATCTCTCGCAGATTCCCGCACTGACGCGGCTTTGCCACACAATCGCGGGGGCGACGGCTCGGCCCGACTGACGATCCCAAAGGATGGTCGTTTCGCGTTGGTTGGTTACGCCAATGGCAGCAATATCAGCCGCCGAAAGCTTGGCTCGGAGCAGAGCTTGGCGAGCCGTTTCAAGCTGCGAGGACCAGATGGCTTCCGGATCGTGTTCCACGATGCCGGGGGCCGGTAGAATCTGCGGAAACTCTTGCTGGGCCGTCGCCACGACCCTGCCCGCGTGGTCAAACACAAGTGCCCGGCTGGAAGTCGTGCCTTGGTCGAGTGCAAGGATATATTTGGACATGTCGATTCGTTGATGGAGTCGCCGGTTCAAGAGGTCAACGGGCGCAACCAATCCAACTCCCCTCCCCCGTATACGGGAGAGGGGCAGGGAGGTACCATCGACTTCATTGCCGGTCCCAAAGCAATCCGCCGTCAACTTCGTGACGCACCACGAGCGAATTACTTACCGGAAGGGAGCTTTCCGCCAGCAATCTTATCGCCATAGGTGGGTGCCTTGGGATCCTTGGCGTTCGACTTGATCGCGGCGACCTTATCGAGCGACTCCTGGATTTTGGTCGCATTCTTTTGGTCGCCTTTGTTCAATAACTTTGCAACTTGCTTGCCGTAGTCGTTGCGAACCTTTTTGTTAGGGCCAGCATGGCAGACCGCGCACTTCGCGCCATCGACCGCTTTGGCGAAAGCAATATCCTTCTCGTCCTTGCTATCGGCCTTCACGTATTTTGCTTGAAATTCTTTGAAAAATGGCGGAAACGCCCTAGCGGGCGTCATGATCGTAGCGACCAAACCGGCCACGGCCAACGAAAGGAAAACCGAGGAATAGCCAAACTTCTTACTCATTGCACGTCCTTTATTCGAGAAAAACAGAGAGTTATCGATCCGGGAAATTCGATTATGCCCGAGCCGAACGCCAAATACAAGATTTGCTGAAAAATATCTCGAAAAAATGACAAACCATTGGGAGGGCCTTTCTAGTCTGGAAATACCCCCTCTTTCGGCTGTGGAATTGAATTGTCGATGGTGATTCAGCCTTAAGTTGATAATCGCCGATTTTTGACACGCTTCCGACAATCGGCCGTGCCG
>JANXOJ010000403.1 GCA_025353625.1 Planctomycetota bacterium
CGAACGGGCCGTTCGGCCAAATCGTCGCCGTTGACAACCCAGAAGGGGTGCAGGTAGGTGGCCTCGATTTCCTCGTCGGCCACCGTGAGCGTCGCGGTCAGACCCTCGTGGTCGGTGACGTACGTTTTGAGGATGATCCGCAGACACCAGCGACTGTTGACCAAGTCGTAGGCCCAGACTTCGTCGCCCACCTTGAACGTCTCGATGGGGAACAGCCCACGCGGAGTAGCTACCAGCGTGCCCGCCGGGAAGCAGTTGAAAAGCTTCTGCGCGGCGTTTTCGGCGGTCGCGGCCTCTGCGGCTTAGCCCGCCCCGGCCGCGCGGGCCACCTTCGAGGCCGAGCTCCACACGCTGCCCACCACCGTCACACCTGTAGCTCCAGCAAACTTGCTCCAGCCGTGCGAGTCGGACCAGCTTCCCGGCTTGCCCGGCTCATAGGTGACCATATTTCGGCTCCAGTCGGGCGAGGGAAGATATATGGCACGCGAATGGGATCGTTGGCATTCAGGATGCCAAGAGCCTCTTCCGCCTTGGCGACGCCATTGCTAGCCATCGCCGGCAAATTCAGCAATCCAATCCCCATGTCTTGCAGCCCATTAGCGATATTCAGCGACCCCTGCACGAGGCACTTCGCGGCTTCCCAGCCTACTGAGACCTGCGAGGACTGTCCGGTGCTGCTGGGGGCAGTGGCGGCGGCACGTTCGACACGCCCGACAACGGCGCGGGCGCGATCTGCGGCTCGTTCAGCGGATCGGTCGCAGGAACGAAAATCGAGCTGCATCCTTCTTTCGCATTTCAATCGAGTGCCAGCCTCTCCTGTCTTGCTCAATCAACGATGCGATAGTCCTTGGGATTACCCGTACATGCCTCTCCGCTCTTGAGGCTCTCAAAAAGCTCCAGACTATCTCGGGTATTAACATGCTGTTTCGTGCCTTCCAAGATCGCAAAGAAGTTCTCCAACGGGAATACGACGCATTGCCTTTCGGGTGGCACGACGGCATGCCCCTCGGTATCGCGGCTAATCAGCTTGGCGGCCACCCACTGCCAGCCCAGCGCGTCGCAGACTGTTCGGCCCCAAAGCGAACCAAGGGCCAGGGCCGCGTCCTGAATCTTCTCCTTCGACCAACGCCGTCTCTTTTGCCGAAACTCCTCTAGCCACGCATGAATTGCCGTTTGCGCTTCATCCGGCTTGGCGTTGGAATCGATCTTCACGAGCCGACAGCCTTCTGCGGCGCACGACGCGACTTCGGCCCGCTCCTCGTCGGTCAGGGGCCGCTCGGCAATAACTGGCGATTGATATCGAGGACTACCACCTGAAAGGTCAACATACTCTTCGCGAGCACTGGCGTCGTGGTACTCGCCCTGGCGTTTCATGAGCATGACTTCTCCCGCCCAATGCAGGGACTTGAGCCATGGCCAGAGTTTGCTAACCAATTTATCTGGATCGGGGCAACTGAAGTAGAGGCGGCAATCGATGCCTACCCATTCATGCCCTTCTAGGCTACCGGCCTCAGGCGCGTTGGTGGCTTGGCTTATAAGCAGCGCATCCAACTCATCCATCAGGCGTTCTATTTCCGCCATCTCTGCCTGCGACGGTGTCGCACCGTCGTCGGCGCGAAGTCGTAGTACTACGCTATTGCCCTTGACGTTTTCCTTCCCTCGCTTGGTAGTAATTTCCGCATTTTCTTTAAGGCCCTTCTTGTAAATATCCTTCCACCGTACTCCTGGCGGCAGCGGCCAAAGCTTGACGAAATGAAAACCCTGCAATCCTTGACTTTTTGCTCTGTCAACAAACGCTTGTGTGACGTAAAATTGACTGCCCGTCTCGACCAATCGAAAAATCGATAAACCGATCATTTTGGCGACGAGACATTCGTAACGTTCAACGTCAAAGATATTAATGATCGAGCGGTCGCCCCCGCTTGTAAAAATAAACTTCGACTTCTCTTGATCGAGGATATCTGCGACGGTTGTAACATTGTAGGCGTAGTATTCGCCCACCGAAGAGATCAACGGCAGCAGTTCGCCATTGGGCTCGAGGAAGTCACGCAAGGCATCTACCGCGCGGCGGCTAAAAGCGGGAACCGCCAAGTTGATACACGGATAATCGTTGTACGAACGCACCCTGCCGACAACCGTTGCGGGCTTCCAGATTGGCGCAAGGCGAGGCACTGACCAAGTGCGGCCTATACGCCGATCAGGCACAAAATCCGAGGTTAGTGAGTACGCGCCAAGTAGCGAATCGTTTCGCGAGAACGCGAAACCTTCAAACTTGGGGTTATCCAAGATTTGCTGCAACTCGAAGAGAGCATACCGCATCACGACAATATCCTATATAGAACCACCTGAGCGGAGAATGTCTCGAATTTCCCCTAGGGCAGTTGCAACTGTTTTGTCCTTCTCGGCCTGCCGCAGCTTATTTGCGAGTTGCAAAAAGAAGGCGTCGGTGTGGGTGCCACTATGCCCCACCTTGGCCCAGAAACCGTTTTCCGCGCTATTCAGTCCAATTCCTGCTCGCTCAAGAATTGCCCGTGCCTCCTCCAGGGCTGCCTTTGCGACTGGCCGTTTCGAGAACGCGCCAGTCGCCGCAATATGCGCAGCCTGCTCGCCCACCTCCCTGGCGCGGTAGAACTCAAC
>JANXOJ010000473.1 GCA_025353625.1 Planctomycetota bacterium
CGACAATTTCGGCATGGGGGACGACCGAGGCGATTTGTTCCAAGTGGCCCGGTTTGGTAACGTAGCAAAGGACGATGCGCATGACGATTCCAATGACCCGTGTGTGTAAAACAAGCATTGTACTCCCCTCACGAAGCGAGATGAATACGTTGATTTATTCGCTGAAAAAACTAAATTTGGGGGGTCAATATAATTCCGTGGCGAAATCGGTTGAAGCGTAAGCGTTTTATTTGCAAGGTGTTAGATTTTACAAACTCCGCAAAAATGCACTCGCCCCGCTCGGTACTATCGAGAATCGAAATTCAAAAAATCCGGTCTGGCCTTTACTCCACCCGCCCCGTAAGGTTACCATAGCTAATGGTGTTTGCTGGGAAAGAACGAGTGACCTGGAGCTTTGAATGTCCACGACGATGTTCCTAGATACGAACGGTACCAGAACATGGGGCGGACATATTGTTTCGCGCTGCTCGGAAGAGCTTTTGGGCCGATATCTTGGCATGCTCGACCAGAAACGGTTGAGTTGGACGGAGCACCATCGTCTGATTCAGTTGCTGGGATCCGGGGGGCAAGGGGTCGTCTATCTCAGCAAGCGCCGCGGCACCGATAATTTTACCCTCCCCGTGGCGTTGAAAATCTTCTCGCCCGAGCGTTATTTGGACGACCGGGCTTACGATGAAGCGATGGGCCGGATGGCCGTGGTTGCGGCCCACGTAGCCCAGATTCAGCAGGACAATCTGCTGGACGTACACAACTGGGTCGATCGCAATCGCATCCGCCTGATGGAAATGGAATGGGTCAACGGTTACGACTTGAGCCTTTTGCTAACCGACAAGATGCTCGAACACATGCAGGGGCGGGTCGATAAGGACCGCTGGGAATACATTAACGAGGTGATCGTTACGTCCGGGCCTCTTCAGCCGCGTTTGAAGCCCGGCATCGCAATGGCCGTGCTTCGCGATTGCCTCGCCGCTTTGGCTGCGCTGCACCGCGAGGGCATCGTTCACGGCGACATGAAGCCCTCGAACATCATGGTGAAACGTACCGGTAACGCCAAGATTGTCGATATTGGCTCGGCGTTTGAAATCGGCCATCCACCCGCACGTCGGACATGTACGCCAACCTACGCTGCCCCCGAAGTCTTGGAAGGCAGCGAGTGTACGCCGCGCAGCGACTTAGCCAGTTTGGGGTACGTACTCGTCGAGATGCTCGCCGGTCAGTCGCCGTTTGCCGGGCGAACCGATTATCGCGAATTGTTGGAAGCCAAGCGGTCGCTTGCGCAAAGGCTGCCGGAACTCTTGCCGGACGACGTCGTCCGCAACGAGTTGTTGATGAAGTTTTGTCGCGGGCTGGTTTCCCCCGACCCGGCGAAGCGATTTCCCAGTGCCGAGGCGGCCGACTTGGTGAAAGACGGTGCGGCCGCGTTTCACCGCCAACTCATCAAAGGCGACTTGGCTTGCGAGTACGACAATGAGATTCGCACTTGGCTGGAAGAATTGGCGGAGTTGCCGGCGCAGTAGCTTTGACCCACGGATTATTTAACGTCGCGTCTATGGCTGCAACTTCTTGAGCGTCACCGTAACGTTACTACGAACTTGCGCGTCTTTATCGCGCTGCTGCATGGCGACCAGTTCCGGAATGGCTTGTTTTGCTTCCGGGCCGACTTTTGCAAGAGCCAGCACCGCTTCGCGGCGGACGCGCACCTCGGGATCCTTCAGGGCTTGAATCAAGGCCGGCACCGCATCGGCTTCCTCCGCACCTGCATTGCCCAACTTGGCGACCGCCAGCTTGCGCTGCTTGGCATCCTTGCTGGCGAGGGCCTGAACCCAATAGTCGGGCGGTTTGCCGCCGGAGAGGACCGTATGAGGTTTACTGTTGCAACCGCTAGATAGCAATAGGGATGCGACGAGCCCGAAAGCTAGGAAGGTACGTTTCATTGTTTCAACTCTTCTATTCGATGATTGCGGTGGAAACTTTCTCGCCGCCCGACTTGGTTCCCAAGGATTGAAACACCACACTTTCCGGGGTGTAATCGCCATTGGGCAGGTCTTCGGAAACGCTGCGTAGGAAGTGAACGGACCCGTCGGCATAGACAAAGTTCGATCCGCCTGGATGCTTGCTGGAGAAATCGTCCAAGCCGCCGTCCGTGTCCGAGACGGCATTGTTCAAGTGGGTATGTGCCTGGACCAGAACGGACGCGGGATACGATCCATCCTTGGAACCGGGGCATGGATTGTCGTCGCCACGTTTGCATACCGCCCCGGCAATCGCCCCAGCCCAAACGCCGTTTGAAATGCTCCAGGCTCGTTCACCGATCGCGATCGTATGACTCGTGCCGTCGGTGATTTCGGCGATGCGGGTCTTGCTATTGCGATAGAAAATGCCTTTCCCCGAGGCATCCGCCGGTGCCGACTCGTCGCCGCCCACGCAGGCCGCATAGCTGCAAGCGGCAGCCTTGGCGACGGCACTACCGCCCGCATTGGGCACTCCA
>JANXOJ010000521.1 GCA_025353625.1 Planctomycetota bacterium
CGAGCCATCGTCGGATAGCGGCACGATGTTGGGAGTGAAGATGCCTTGTAGTTTATCGCTCATGGAGTTGCAGCAAGATTTATTTTTTGCGGAGATTAGCAGTTATCTACAAATCCGTCTAAAGGTGGACCTCGACCGGTCGCAAGTTGCATCTGCGATTGGGTTGATGCTTAAGTCCCAAGGCTTGCTGCCGTAAACGTCGCAATTTATTTCAACCAAAATGTTCGCGCTGCAATCGACGAAACCGAGTTACCCGCCCGAGCGTCCGCGCCGTCCGCCACGGCCACCACCACCACCTCCGCCCGGCTGGCCCTGCTGTTGACCGCCGCCAAATGGCGAGCCACCTCCAAACGGGCTGCCACCTCCTCCTCCGCCAAACGGTCCGCCACCTCCGCCGAAGGGACCGCCGCCGCCAAAGGGACTTCCACCGGACGATTGGTCGCTGCCGGGCTGTCCGCTCTGTCCGCGACCGAATCGTGAGGAACCCTGCGACGATTGGGGGCTGGAACCTGGTGTCGTGGTCGTCTCGGTATGGTTCGTTTGCACCGAATCGCCGGCAAAGGCGGCAAGGGCACGTTCGACGGCCGCCGCACTCGTGCGGTGCAGAGGGATTACGCGCACCGTCTCGTTCTGATTGGCGGCTGCGACGTCGAGTTGGTGAACCAACTGCTTGACTTCTTCAAACACCGGGTCTGTGGCAGCCACGATGATCGTATTGGTCTTGGTATCGACGCCGATCGACATGCGCGTGGCATCGTCCTTTTTCTGGCCGCCCTGACCTCCGCCCCCGCCGCCTCCAGGTCCACCTGGGCCGCCGCCGCGCATCATCATCTGCATGAAACCGCCGGGACCGCCCTGATTGTTTTGCTGCTGTTCGCCGATACGGTCGGCATAGACCTGATGGAGAACATCGGCAATTTCCTTGGCCCTCGTATGCTCGACGAGAATCATACGCGGCTTGGGTGAGACGGCGTTTTCCTCGGGGCTTTCCTTCAAGTCGAGGATTTTGACCAACTGTTCGACCGTATCCTGATCGGCACGGTTCGCCTGCACGAGCAGTGCATTAAGCCGGGCTTCGGGAGTGATTTTAATGGGGCCGGTCGCCAGAACCCGCTTTCCGGTAGAAGACCTGGAACTGTCCGAGCTTTTTTCCGAGGAGCTATCGGATTCTGCAACGCCGCCGCCCAAAAGTTTGTCGAGCGTTTCCGTCACGGCCTGTGCCTTGGCATGTTTCAGATAGACGACGGCGATTGGCCCGGTCGAGCCTTCTGCCGCCACGGATAGCAAATGCTCAAATTCATCCAGGGCATCCAGGTCGTCCGAGGTGATGGTCAACCCATTGGGGCCTTGAATCACGGTGATAGTAGCGGGCGGTTTAGGTTCCGGCGAAGGCTTCGTCGGCACGGTCTCCGCCACGAGCAAGACGCGCGCACCAAAACGCAAATCGCCGGATCGCAAGTCGCCAGATCGCGGTGCGGCGGTACCGGTAACGTTGGGTGAAGACAAGTTCGGTGCAGGAATGCCGGGATCGGCCGGCCCCTTGGGAGCATCTGCCGGTTTAGGCTCGGAAGACTTTGGCGGCTCCGCCAATCGCTTGGCATCGCGCAAGCGATCGATAAGCTCCTGCGGAATCGTCGCCGCCCCGCTACCGCTGGAAGCCGGCGGATCGCCGGAAGTCGGGCCGATCACGCGAATTTTGTTCGGCCTCACCGTGGGCCATAGTTCTTCGACCTTCTGCAACGCCGATTGGGCCGCACCGCTGCTCATCGGAATCGTGCGAACGTGGCCCCCTTGCTGCCCATCGCCAAAATGCTCACCCAGCTTGGTCAACAGATCGCGGATTTGCGTGATTTGCGCCTCAGTGCCACGAATGACGAGTTGGCGGTTTGCCGAATCAGCATCGATTTGAGGCGCCGTGGACGAAGAACTTTTTGAATCGCCCGAACTAAACAGCTTATTGATCGACGCCAGCGCGCCCTGCGCGTCGAGCCGCGTTAGGTGGACCACTTCCACGCGAAGCCCCTCGTGCTGTAACTGCGCGAGCGTCGCCTTGATCGTACTTTGCTGGGACGGGCGGGCCAGGGCAATCAAGCTATTCAACTTGGCATCGACCGAGAGGCGAACATCGGACTGGCCGATCAGGATGGTCTGCAAAACGGCGATCACGGACTGCCCATCGCATCCACCCAGCGGATATACTTCCAACTGCGGCGTGCTGCTTAACCGGTCGGTCCCTTCCGACCCTGGGGCCGCGACGTCGAGCGATTTGATGACTTCACTCGCTCGGGCCACTTTGTCGGGCCGTCCACTGACGAGCAGCCGATCGCCGGTTGCCTCCAGCGAGATGCGAATGGCACCATCGACCGACATGGCCTTGTCTTCGGGAATTTCCAGCAACTGACGAAGAATGGGCAGCAACTCCTCGGGCCGGGCATATTTCAGCCGAAAGGTTTGCAGCCCGGAGACGCCTCCCTCCGGCCCTTCGATCCGCTTGAGAACCGAGCGAACCGCGCGGAGCCGCCCAGCCGTATCGGTGACGAACAGTTGCTGCGACTTAGCCAGCGAAACAACCGAGCCTTGCGGGCCGAGTAACTTCTTAACCTCGGCGTCGGTGTCTTCGGGGCGAACCTTGACCAAACTAAAAAGTACGCTTACGACCTCGAACTCACCCTTACTGTCGAGCGATTCAAGCGGCACCGTGGAAACCAAGTTGGCGGGGATGCCGTCTTCGATATTGATGAGCATTAGCATTCGGTCGCGGCGAACGAGCGTGTAACCCTTCGTCAGAAGCACGCCATTGAGTAGATCGATCGCTTCCGCCGGCGTGTAGTCTCTGTTATCGCTATAGTTAAACGTGCCGTTCGGCGGCGCATCCATAATCAGCGACAGATCGGCCTGCTGGGCAAACCAATCGAGTACATCTTTCCAAGGCTGATAGCGAAATTGAAACCGCAGCTTTTCTGCCCTCTTGCGAGGAGCATCGGAAAGAGACTTTTCGGCGAGAGGCTTTTCGACCGGTTGCGGCTTCTCCGCTGTCAACGGTTTATCGGACGGCTTCTCCGCCGTCTTGCCGACAGACTTATCGACTGGCTTATCGATTGGCTTTTCCGAAGCAGTTGATGCCGCCTTGTCGCTGGTCTTGTCGCTGGCCTTCTCGACAGTTAATTTGTCGGCCGCTTTGTCGGCGGAAGTGGAGCGAGGGGCATCCGTCGCGGCCGGTGCCGCGGCCGGGGCCACCGGAGTTGCCGCCGGCAGACTTAATTTCGTGCCCGGCTCGGAGACAGGTTCGGCCGCTTGGGCCACCGATGCGATAAGGATCGCCAAACTAGAAAGTACCGTAGTGAATCTTATGTTCATGCAGTAAACGTGCCGCATTTTTCGGACCTCGATAGATTTAGCCAAAAGAGGGGGTGGTTTGACAACCCAGAAATAGCAATACCTCATTGTAATTGCCGCCGTCGCGTTTTCCAAGTCGAAGATATAGCGATTTCAACAGGCGTGTTGACGCCCTACCAAACCTGCTGCGAGAATGATGGGCCACTTCCTGGCTACGACCATTGTTTGTGACGAGAACTTCCCATGCGATTCCCTTGGACGATTATCCTATTTGCGGTACTTGCCGCGAATTCAGATTCGGCATTGGCCCAGCCTCCCAGCTTTCCGCCACGCGATATTCTTTTCGGCTGCCCCGATCCGGCGGTTATCCAGCCGCGAGAAGGCGGCCCGGTTTATGCCTTCTCGACCGGTCGCGGCGTGCCGATCTTCCGCAGCGACGATCTCTATCACTGGAATCGCACCGGTCAGGTCTTTAACGAGGGTGTTCCCGCTTGGGCCAAAGAGGCTGTCCCCGGCGCGCACGGAATTTGGGCACCGGACATCCGGCTGTATAAAGGGCTCTACCATCTCTATTACGCCGTCTCGACGTTTGGAAGCCAACGATCCGTCATCGGTCTGGCCGTGAACAAGACCCTCGATCCGGCCGACGCCAATTATCACTGGGAAGATCGCGGGCTGGTGTTGGAGTCGTCGCCCGACAAAACTGACTTTAACGCCATCGATCCGGCCATGATCGTCGATTGCGACAACAACCCGTATCTCTTCTGGGGTTCGTTTTGGACCGGTCTCAAGGCCGCGAAACTCGACCCCAAGACGGCTAAGATGCCCGCCGGTTCGCAGATTGTCTCGATTGCCACCCGCGCTCCAGGTACGAATCCGCCTGCTATTGAGGCGCCCTACGTCGTTTTTCACGAAGGCTATTACTACCTGTTCGTATCGTGGGACAACTGCTGTGCCGCCGAGCGCAGCACGTACAAAATCGTCGTCGGGCGTTCCAAGTCCATTCTCGGCCCGTATCTCGATTACCGTGGCCGCTCGATGGCCGAAGGGGGTGGCACACTCGTGCTGGCCAGCTACGGCAAGTGGCGCGGTCCCGGCCACAATAGCGCGCTCTGTACGGCCCACGGCGACTGGCTCGTCCTTGCCGGCTTCCACGTCGATTATCTCCGCCGCAACCGCATCTTACAGGTCCGCCACATGTATTGGGTGGGCGACGGTTGGCCGGTTGTTGGCGAGACACTCAGCGCGCCCGAGAAGTTTGATGGCCGCGAGGAGACCCCTGCCAAGGTCGCCGGCAAATGGAAGCGTTGGACCAACTTCTCCGGTGAAGAATCGCTAACTCTCGGCGAAGATGGCAAGGCGACGCTCGGCGAACGCACCGGCTCCTGGCAGCAAAAAGGGGCCGTGCTCGATTTGGCCTGGAAGGACGATGCAACGCGCTCCGGTTGGCAACACGAAAAACTGGTCATCGAAACCAACGGCCGCTGTTGCGTAGGCCGCGATCGGCAAGGGGACGTGGTTTTTATGGTGTCGAGCCAGTAGTGCGGCCCGTTTGCGTTGGCTCGCCAACGCTTCTCTGCATTGTGGTCCGTTGTGCGAGCCGTCAGAAAGCGCGATGTTTGCGACTTGGGTTGAACACATGGGATCCTTCCGACAGGAGGAACCTACTTTGCCACCGCCCAAAGATATTTCTGCGAGGTCACATAAAGCACGCCGTTCGCCGCAACCGGCGTGCAGAAGGCGGCCGTACCAAGATGGATATTGGCCAATTGTTTCTCTTCCTTGCTGGCCGCGAAGACAACCATCCCCTTCTTTGTGCCCAGATAAACCTTTCCGTCGGCCACCATCGTCGAGCCCCAGACCTCCGAGCTAAGCGGGTGGAACCAATGCAGCTTGCCCGTTTCGGCGTCGAAACAGTACAGCCCCTCGAACGTGTCGGCGATGAAGAGCAGGCCGTCAACGATCGATGGCGACGACAGGCTGCGGCCGATTTTGTACGACCAGACTTTGCCGGTCTGCGTGATATCGCCGGTCTTCGTCGCATCGATGCAACTCAACATGCCCATGCCGCGACCGTGCATGGGGTCTTGGCCCGTCGCCACGTAGACGCGGTTCTTGTACGCAACCGGCGTGGCAATGACTTCGCTCGGTCCCAGGCACTTGCCGTCATTGATATTAAGGCGATGCTTGCGGATGTCGCCATCGACGTAGTTAAACTTTTTTCCGTTGACTATTTTGTACTCCGGCGGATTGCAGTCGTACGACCAGAGCTTTTTGAGCTTAATCGGATGGTCGGGCATGGAATTAATCGGCTCAAAAGCATACATGATGCCATCGCCACCGCCAAAAAAGACCTGCGGCTTGCCGCGTACCGTGCCCAGCGTCGGCGACGACCACTGCCCGTGAAAGAGCCGCGTTCCGATCTGCTCGTCGTCCATTCCAGCCAGTCGGCCAGTCTTTTTATCCAGCACGATCAAGCTGGGGGCCAGCGGCTTGGGAACGTGCGTGTGCGAACGATCGACGCCGTTGGAGGTGCAGACGTAGAGGAAGTCGCCATGGACCAACGGCGAGCAATTGGCCGCGTCCTGACACCAAACGTCCAGGTCGTGGATAATGTCGAGCGTCCAGATGATATCGGGGTCGGTCGGTTTTAATGGAACCGGCTTGTGCCCGACGCCCGCCATGAACTTGCCTTCTTCGCGATACGGCCCATCGTTGCCGTTGGCTTGACCGTACACGTCGAGGCAGACCACCTCGCAGCGATTGGTTACTAGATAGGCCCGGTCGCCATCGACCGTCGGCGACGAACAGACGCCCAGGCCCATATCGTCGAAGTTGAACGCATGAAGATTGGTCTGAAACTTCGGCACCGGTAGTTGCCAAAGAAGCTTGCCGGTCGCTTCGTCCAGACACATCACAAGCCCTCCGCGCGTTGAAGAAATCCGCGAATCCTGCAACGTCTCATCATTCGTGCCGAGGAAAATCCGCCCGCCGGCGATTGTCGGCGTGCCATAAGTCTGCGTACCGAGTCGGGCGACCCACTTCACGTTTTCCGTGGTTGCCAAGTCGATGCCGGTCCCTTGCGGGCTTTTCTTGCCGGGCACGAACGATTCCGGCAAGCCCTTCTCGTCCGAGACCATATTGTGATCGCCGCGCCCACCCCATTGCGGCCAGTCGGCGGCGCGTGCAGCGGTCAAGAAGAACAAGATAACGGCGATGGAGCCCACGTAGCAGGTAATCTCCGAGCACCGTCCGCTTCTTCCATCCTTCTCCCGTAAACGGGGGACGGGCCGGGGGTGAGAACAGGTCGTATTGCGAGCCGCTTGGCATGCGACGGTTGGCGAACGTTCCTTCTTTATCGCTCCCAAAGGAAGCGGCGTTTCGCGGACGGCACGCGGGGTGTGCCTGCTTTTCTTAGCGGGCGCAGAGAGAATATACATGATTGTGTGCCGCAGTGCGGCGAACCCAGATATCGACTTGGAACGGAGGTGGGAAGTCCATGAAGTATACCATGACGGAAAGGCAATGGCATTAGTGCGCACGCAACTTTTTCCTCCCACTTTTTCGTGTTCCTCGTGCCTTTCGTGGTTCCACTTCTCTTATTAACCACGAAAGGCAGTCGAGTAGGAGAGGGGCAGCCGGGCTGCCTCCTCTCCCCTCATCAAACCGGACGGGCGGATTTCCCGCATCCGGCTTACCCGAGAACTTTTCGCCGTGAGGCATGCACAGGATGTTCGAGGTCTGTGAAGAATTGCAA
>JANXOJ010000480.1 GCA_025353625.1 Planctomycetota bacterium
TTTCGCTTTACGGACGCGGAATCGGGGCGAGTATTGGAAAACACAATCGAGATTCACACGCTGGAGCTTGGAAGGTATAATTTAACGGAGGCGGACCTGAAGACGGCCACCGACCTGGAATGCTGGATATACTGGTTCCTCCACGCCCACGAGTACGAGCCGGAGGCGTTGCGGCGGTTGTTGCCCCAAGCGGCCATCCAAAAAGCAACGGACGCCCTTGTCAAGATACGAGATATAACCGAGGACAAAGCAATGTACGACGCACAAGAAAGAGCCAGACGCGATCAACAAGCAATCTTGAACGACGCCCACAATAGAGGCGTGGCCGAAGGTGAGCGCAAGGGCAAGCTCGAAGCGATCCGAACGTTACAGTCGTTACTGGGCATTCCAGTCGGCGATGATGAAGAACTCCGCGCATTGGACTTGTCGCAGCTTGAGGCAATGGCGAGCGAACTGCAAAAGAAGCTGCGCAACCGAATAGTTTTGTAGCGGTCGACAAAGAACGAGCTCCGCCACCAACCAACTCCTTAGCAGCGGCACGACGTCCGGTGTAAATCCCCGTCCACAACAGGGCCTTCCCGAACCTAAGCGATCCGTTCGATTTCGAGAACATCTTTCGCGATGTCTTGGCGATGGCGGGAACGCCCCTGTTGGCCTACGGGGAAGCTCTGACGTTCGGCTTCGCGCCCGGTCTGTACTTCGACAGCTTCTCTGCCACCAATTCCTTCGACAAGTGGCTTCCCATTCCCAAGATCGGCCCGGTCTACGCCAACGAAGGTTTTTATAGTGCCGGGTATGGCATGTGTGGGCAATACTTGGAGGGTTGAAAGGATCGCGGGCAGCCCGTGGCGATGCGACCTACGCGGCCGCCCAACATCCCCAGGAATGGTTGGCTCGGGAGGGGCTGCCTTTTCAAATTCCTTGCGGCAGCCGAGCCAATCGACGAGCAAGTTAATTTACCTGTGGTCTTGGAAAAGGGCACGCACCCAGTGCATACCTTTACAGCCAAGAGCGAAGAGCAAGAGAAATAGAACACGGTTGGGGCATGAAAAGATACCGTAGATAGTTATAAATCGAAAATCAGGATATCTTTTTCATGCTGAGGGCCAAATGTTTGTGCGCGGTCATTACATCCAACGCATTGCCTACAATTCTTTACGGTTGGCACTCAGCCGATTTTCGTCGGCGGGCGTAAATTCCATCTTTGCCTTCGCCGGGTATCCCCACCGCTTTAGAATCGCGGCAATCCGCCGTTCTGCGTCGCCGCGTTGCTCCTTGATGCGAGCAACGATGTCGGGATGGTTGAAGTCGTCTACCTTCCGCGCGAACTCGTGGGCTACGCGGTGAACGATAGCACCTCGCGGATTCGTGTCGATGTTGTGGCGGTTGAGTCGAATCTCCCCCCCCAATTCGGCAGGCCCGCTGAAACTGCGAAAATCGAGGACGTCAACGTCGATGCGTCCGTACCCTCGGGCCAGAATTGCGGTTCGATCTTTTTCGGGGATTTCTGTCCACACTTCAGCGAAGATTGCCGTAAGAAAGTCGCGGTCTCGGTCTTCCGCTCGACGCAACGTGATGGGGAAATCACCGACTAACGGATGGTTAAGGTACATGGCTCAGTTATCGCGTTCGATGGATGTGGTAACTGTTATACAAGTATTAGAGCAGTTTTTTCGCGCGAAGTCATCGTATTCCACAAGTCGAACAGCGGGACTAAAATAGTGCTTCGCATCGAGGAATTGATTCTCCGGAAGGAATATCGCATGAGACAAGCTTGGCATCCATTCGCGCGCCTATTCGTTTTTTTCCCGCTCTTGGCAGCAGACGCGTCAGCCGTCCCCCCAATCGCTACCGCGAAGAACCAATCCACGGATACCGCATGGTCGCAATTCAAGGTGGGCAAAGATTCCGCACTCGCGAGTAACGGCCACTTGATTCATCCGGCGGGCAAGATCCTTTCGCTGGATGGCCGCGTCGAAAGCCTAGCCATTGCTCGGCAGGGAAGATTTTTATTGGCGAAGACGGAAAACGGCTTGACCGTTGTAAACGCGGAGAGCCTTGAAGTGATTAAGCAAAGCAGGCCCATCAATCCGCACACCCAACGGCCGTTGGAAAAGGATCGCGGCTCGATGTATGGCTTGGTCGTCGGGCAGGATGGATCGACGGTCTATTACACGGGCAGAACTCGCTTTCTTTATACGGCCACTATCGACGAGCGGGGAGTGTTGAGCTATAGTTCCGCGATCAATCTGGCAATCGGCACGGAAATTTGCAATCCGCTGGGTGTCGCGGTTGTTCCAAAACAACACATGGCCGTCGTTGCCTTGGCGGTTGCCAATCAAGTCGCGATCGTCGACCTGAAGACGGAAAAAGTTGCCGCACGAATCCCCGTTGGCGTTTGTCCGTATGGTGTCGCGGTCGCGCCGGATGGCAAGTCTGCCTTCGTTAGCAATTTTGGCGGCCCGCATCCCGTGGCTGGCGAGCGATCCGAAAAGTCAGCCGGCAGTAATGTGGCCGTTGATGCGCGGGCCATTTCTTTGCGCGGTAGCGTGTCGGTGATTGATTTGCGGAAGCAGACGGTTGTTGGGGAAATCGTCACGCGGATACATCCGGAGGCAATGACTCTTTCGCCGGACGGCAAGGTGCTTTATGTCGTGGACGCTAGCGGCGACGGCATCGATGCGATCGACGTGGCATCTCGAAAATCGGTGCGCACGATCAACACCAAGCCGCGCGCCGATCTTCCATACGGCAGTCTGACTTGCGGACTGGCCGTGAGTGCCGATGGCCAGACGCTGTTCACCGCCAACGCCGGTAATAACGCGGTGGCGATGTTCGACCTCAGGCTTCGCGGCGAGCCGCCGTTAGCATTGATTTCAGCGGGCGGGTTTCCCGGTTCGGTCTGTACGGACGGCAAGAACCTCTATATCGGCAACGTGGTTGGGCACTTCGGTGCTTCCGTGCAAAAGGTTGCGATTCCGACGACCGACGAAGAACGCCGGATTCTTACTACTGCGGCCGAGGTCGGCTATCACCTTTCTGAAATCCTCCGCACGCAAGCCCGTGCCGCAAACGGGGCGCGTCCCAAGCCGGTGCCGGATAATCCGGGAGAACCGTCGACGATCAAACACGTCGTTTACATCATCAAGGAGAATAAGAAGTTCGATCAGGTGTTGGGCGACATGGGGCGGGGCAATTGCGAGCCGCGATTTTGCGAGTTTCCGCGCGCCACCTCACCGAACACTCACGCCCTGGCCGATCGCTTCGTGCTGCTGGACAACTATTACTGCAACGGCGTGCTGTCCTGCGATGGGCATCAATGGGCCGATCAAGGGATTACCACGCCCTATCGCGAAAAGGATTGGGAGGGTACGCATGCCGCGTACGACTTTGGCGTCGACCCGCTGTGTAACGCGAGTTGTGGCTGTATCTGGGATCACGCCCTAAGTCGAGGTCTTTCGTTTAGAAACTTTGGCGAGTCGGGGAACTCGGAGAAGGTTGTCGGAGGTACGTGGTCGGCGAACTATCGCGCATGGAAAACCAAACCGGATGAGTTCAAAGTCAAATGCCTCTACTACTCGGATGTCTTGCGGGCCTACAGCGATCCTCGTTACGCCGGCTGGGCGTTGAACGTGCCGGACCAGCAGCGAGCAGATACGTTCCTCGCGGCGTTGCACGAATTTGAGACGGCCGGCAAGCTGCCCGAGTTGATTACGATTGCCTTGCCGAACGATCACGGCTCGGGCGGCAAGCGGGACTGTCCCACGCCGCGTGCCTATGTGGCCGACAACGACTTGGCCTTGGGCCGGATCATCGAAGGACTCTCGAAAAGTCGCTTCTGGAAGGACGTGGTCGTGTTTGTGAACGAAGACGATCCGCAGACCGGCGTCGATCACGTCGATGGGCATCGCTCGCTCTGTCTCGTTGCCGGTCCCTACGTGAAGCGTGGAGCATTGGTCGGACGATTTTACAATCAGTCCTCGGTGCTGCACACGATTTGCACGATTCTCGGTGTCCCGCCCATGAACCAATTGGTCGCGTCCTCGCCGCAGATGTCAGAATGTTTTTGCGACGTGCCCGACTTCACGCCTTACGTTTGCCTGCCCGCCAACGTCCCCATCGACGAGATGAATCCATCGTCGAGCCAGATCAAATCGAAAGTTCAAGCGAGACTTGCACCGTTAACGGAGAAACTGGATTTCTCGCAGCCAGATTTGATCGACAAGGATGCCGATCTATTCAGCCGCTTCATCTGGTCGACCGTTCGCGGCGACGAGCCATTCCCGGCCGAATACGCCGGTGCGCACGGTAAGGGCTTGAAAGCCTTGGGCCTGCGATTGGCTCCCGAGGTCGATGATGGCGACTAACTCCTTGCTCCCGCAAAAGGGAGAAGGGCAGGGGGGGCATTATCGACCGCTCCTTGGTGGTGCAGGCGTCTGCCTTAGAGTTGCAGGCGAGGACGCCTTCACCACAAGCAGGTACTTGCTTTGCTTAAAGGTTTAGGCAATTGGCAAACTGCCGTTGCCTCGGCAAACGAACGCGGTAGCACGTACGTTTTGCCCACTTCGTCACGAACCTTCTACAGATCATCCACAGATCATCCACAGCCAAATCGTTGACAGAGATTGTAATTGACCGTTTAATTGAATGTGGAATCTGGGAGAAACGGTGAATCTGCGAACTATGCGGATATCCTCAAACGCATGTTTCGCAAAGTCCAGCCGTTTTCGATTCCTCCGTTGGCACTTCTTTCAGGTTTGGTTCAGTAGGTTCTTGTGGGACAGCCAGTTCGAGCAGCGAGTAATGCCGGCCGTACCGCGTCAAAAGCCCATCAAGGAAATTCAAGCATTGATTAACCTAGCTACCCGTAATTCCCGTTCGCTTTCGGTCTTTCACTCGTTCAGGAAAATCGCGCAAATCCTGGCCCATTCTTTGGCCGTTGTGTTGGTCGTCGTGTTGGTCGCCGGGGCGTTGACCCATTCGGCTGCCGCCGAGGATCGCTCCTACGACGGTTCGGGCAGCAACGCGGGCAATACGGCCTGGGGATCGGCCAACATCGATCTGCTGCGCATTGCACCGGCCGCGTATAGCGATGGCTTTACACCCATCTCCGGCCCAAGTGCCCGTGCCGTAAGCAACGCGGTATCGGCGCACCCGGTCAATGAAATGCCCAACAACCGCGGCATGACGGCGATGGTCTATGCCTGGGGGCAATTCCTCGATCACGACATGGACCTTACGCCTCCAGGTACCACGGAGTCGTTCAACATTCCCGTGCCCAACGGCGATTTATCTTTCGACCCGTTCCACACGGGGACTGCGACCATTTCGCTTACACGATCTATTTACGATCCGCTGACGGGCACCTCAGCGGCGAACCCGCGTCAGCAGATCAACACCATCAGCGCATTCATCGACGGATCGATGGTCTACGGCTCGGATTCCACGCGCGCTGCGGCATTGCGCACGAACAACGGCGGCAAACTGGCGACCAGTGCCGGCAACCTGTTGCCGTACAATACGGGCCTTCTAGCCAACGCCAACGACGCGCACATTGTGGGCGACAGTCAACTCTTCCTTGCCGGCGACGTGCGGGCCAACGAAAACATCGAGCTCACTTCAATGCAGACGCTCTTCGTTCGCGAGCACAATCGACTTGCCGATGCGATTGCGGCAACTCATCCGGCGATGAACGACGAAGGTGTCTACCAGTCGGCGCGGCGCATAGTAGGAGCCGAAATTCAGGCGATTACCTATGGCCAGTTCGTTCCCACCTTAATGGGCCCCAATGCGCTTACCTCCTACTCGGGCTACAATCTGAGCGTGAATCCCGGCGTCGCCACCGAGTTCTCCACGGCCGCTTATCGCGTCGGCCATAGCATGCTTGCCAACGACATAGATTTCTTGGACAACAGCGGTAACGCCATCGCTCCTTCGATCGACTTGGCGAACGCGTTCTTCAACCCGGCCCCCATCCAAGCACATGGGATCGACCCGATCTTAAAATACCTCAGCACTTCGCAGGCCGAAGAAGTGGACAACAAGGTGGTTGACGGCGTCCGCAATTTTCTCTTCGGGCCTCCCGGTTCGGGCGGGCTCGATTTGGCCTCGCTCAACATTCAACGCGGCAGGGATCACGGTTTGGCCAGTTACAGCAACGCACGCGTTGCTTACGGCTTGAGCCCGGCGACAAGCTTTGCCGACATCACCTCGGATGTTGCCCTTCAGGGTGAATTAACGAGCGTCTATTCCTCGCCTGCGGATGTTGACCTCTGGGTGGGCGGGCTTGCGGAGGACCACCTGAGCGGATCGAGCCTGGGGCCGACATTTCAAGCAATTATTGCGGACCAATTCCAGCGCGAGCGCGACGGCGACCGGTTCTACTATCTCAACACCGCGACAAATTCCGATCTCCTTTCCCTTCTAAGCTCCGTGGGCATGACGACCAATGACCTTACGCTGACCAATATCCTGGAGTGGAATACGGTTCTTACAAATCTACCGGCCAACGATTTCCTTGCCGTGCCCGAGCCGGGGACGTTTACGCTGTTTGCTGCGGGAGCGTTGCTGTTGGCGATCAATCGCCGACGATTGTGAAAGGTCGTTGTAGGTATCTGATTTCACGGGCAAACGTCATTCCCTCGGCAGCCGTTTGCCTTCCAGGACGGGGTGCATCCCAGCTTTTGCGCGCGGTGGCAGGGGGCAACCGGAGAATCGGGGGATTGTATGGTAGCGTGGGTACCGTGGCCTGTTTTTAGGGAAGGATTCTCTGGACAAGGATTACAGACCATGTAGGGTACGGGAGCGATTCTTGTGGAAAAACAAGGTCTGCCGACGCGGCGGATTTAGCGAGGGCTATCGATCTGCGGGAGCGGTTGGTTCGACTGCTCCGCGAGGCAGCCGCAGTCGCGGCGTGGTGCTCAGCTACTTGCGTAGAAGTTTTCCGGCAATAGGCCGCCGTTCATTGTCGTGTTCATCGTCGTGCTCATCGAAGCAGCGTGCCAGTTTAGATGACAACCGTGAAAGATTCAAGCCTCAACGCGATTCCAACCATGTACGGGCATGGTCAATTTTTCTGGGAGTAGCGAGCACTCTCGTTCCACATCGAAAGTGGAGCCAGGAAAAGTCGGCTCACAGTGCATTGGGCAGTTCCGAAACGTGGTACAATGTTGAGGTTGGGTCGCCGGATGGAAAAGGGCAGGGGGGCTGCCCGATGGATCGCATACTTGCCATAAGGATCGATTGACATGATCTTCAGTCGCGTTTTGCATTGGTCCGCTCGTGCACTTCTCATAATCGCCATCATCTTGCCGGGGCAGGGCAGGGGACAGGGAAAATCTCCGCGCACGGAAAAGAAACGTAAGCCGGCTGCCGGCCAGAACCTCACTGCCGAGGAAGCCCGCAAGTTAATGGTCGATGATGAAATTGTCGGCGCGGGCGTGAAGAATCCGCGCGTCATTGAGTCTATGCGAGCGACGGCAAGGCACGAGTTTGTGCCCGCTAGTCAGCGGTCGAATTCTTACTACGACATGGCCTTGCCGATTGGCGATGGGCAGACCATTTCGCCGCCGTTTGTGGTTGCTTATATGACCGAGGCCATCGATCCGCAGCCTTCCGATAAGGTGCTGGAGATCGGCACCGGCAGCGGATATCAGGCGGCTGTGCTTAGCCCGCTGGTTCGAGAGGTCTATTCGATTGAGATCGTGGAAGCATTGGGCAAGCGCGCGGAAAAGACGCTCCAGCGGTTGCACTATGCCAACGTTCAGACCAAGGTCGGCGACGGCTATCTTGGCTGGCCGGAACATGCACCGTTCGACAAGATCATCGTCACCTGCTCGCCGGAGAAAGTGCCGCAAGCCCTCGTCGATCAGCTCAAGCCAGGGGGCCGCATGATCGTGCCCGTCGGAGAACGCTACCAGCAAACGCTTTACCTACTAAAGAAGACCGATGGCAAAATGGTCTCCGAGGCTTTGCTGCCGACGCTCTTCGTGCCGATGACGGGCAAGGCCGAGGATCGGCGCGAAATAAAGCCCGATCCGAAAGAGCCGAAGTTGCGCAACGGCGACTTTGAAGAAATCACCGGCGACCCGCCGCATCCGATCGCATGGCATTATCAGCGGCAACTTGAAGTGATTACCGCCGCCGACGCCCCTTCGGGCAAGCACTATCTTCATTTTCACAACGAAGAATCGGGACGCGGTTCGCAAATACTGCAAGCATTTGCCATTGATGGGCGGTACGTTCACAGTCTCGATATGGCAGTGCGCGTTCGCTGCCGTGGCGTCAAGCAGGGGCAGAACGCCATGCAACTTCCCTTGCTCGGCGTGGCCTTCTACGATGAAAATCGCGGCACGATCACCGAGAAGAAGATCGGCCCGTGGCAGAGCGAGAGCGATTGGAAGCAGGAAATGAAAAGCATCGAAGTCCCCCCCCGCGCCCGCGAGGCTCTCGTGCGCATCGGCCTATTCGGCGCGACGGGCGATTTCTGGATCGACGATGTGCAATTGAAGGGGCAGCCGTAGGTTCCACCTCGTTCGCACAAAGATCGCGGGAACGAGGTGGAACCTACGGTCTCCACGGCTTTTGCAATGGGACGAGTTTCGGGCAGGGCAGGGCGGGAAAGAGTTACCGGAGATCAGTCCGAAAGGGGGGTGGGTGGGTGGTGTGAAGGTTTTAGGCACGATGTTTACGCGAAATAATCTGTAACCCTATGGCAATAAACTTGTTATGAAATGTTTTCATGTCGGAAATGAAAGCCGTTGATGTTCGGGCCTTGCCGAGCCATACGACTTGGAATATCCAGAAAAGTTGCCAATGTCCTTAGTATAAGACGGCGTAATCCCCAAAGATTGCCCATCCTACTTGATTTTCAAAATTGGGATGGTATGGTTAGAGGGTGTACCCGCACTACAAAAACTTGGTTATTTTCTTAAATCCACTGCTGAGGAGAACGGTTATGGATCGCAAATCTTTGAAGAATCTTCTGTTGGCTGCCGTGGCGTTAGCTGCGGTTTCGTTCGTGGCCGTGCCGGCCCAAGCTGGCTGGTGGTGGGGCGCGGCACCCGCCTACTACGGCGGATGTGATTCGTGCGGCTACGGTGGTGGCTACGGCGGCGGCTACGGAGACCTAGGCGGCGGCTACGGGCGCGCTTGTGTCGGTGGCGGCTGTGGCGGATATGGCGTTGCCTATGTATCGTACAGCAGCGATTGGTGGGTCGGTCGCGGGCGTCACTGGCGCTGTGGATGCCGATCCAACTGCGGCTATGCTTGTGCGCCAACCTGCTATAGTTCGTGCGAATCGTCCTGCAATTCATGCTACTCGCAGGCATCGTCCTGTTGCGGCTCCCAGGTTAGCTCGTGCGGCGGTTGCGGTTCGGTAAGCTCGGGCTGCGGATGTGGCGGCGAAATGTCCTCGTCGTCCTATTCATCTTCGTCGCCCACGTATTCGTCGTCACCGGCGATGGCTCCGGCGGCAGCATCGATGCCAAGCCCCAGCACGAGCGGGACGGCAGGGAAGGCTGAAGTTGCCCCGACAGCTCCGGCCGAGAGGAGTGCCCCAGCGGCAACGACTCCCTCAGCAACGCCCGTTGGCCCGGTCTCACCGTCGGCTCCGGCGAGTGTGCCGAGTTTTGAACTGCCGCCCCTGAAGGGCACGGCTTCTTTCGAGCCGAACTACGGCGACAGCGGTCTCTTGACCGTGTGGGTTCCGTTCAATGCCAAGGTGACGGTCAACGGTCTTGTGACCAAGAGTACCGGCAGCAAGCGTCAGTTCGTTTCCTATGGTCTTCGGGCCGGCGAGACGTACAAGTATGAAGTCAAGGCCGAGATCGTTCGCGACGGCAAGATTCAGTCCGAAGTGCAAACGATTTCGATTGGTGCCGGCGAGCATGAGGCCGTCGCGTTCGGCTTCAACTCGGTAAACACCGAGGGCCTTGCCCAGGCTTCCAACTGAGTTCAATCCGTGCGTCTTTGGACGCGACGATGAACGTCGATCAATCTTTGCGGCCCCCGGCTGATTTTTCAGCCGGGGGCCGTTTTTTATTGCCGATTTGCCGTGCTCCAAGGTTGCGACATTTTTTCATTCATGCGATAATGCGGGTTTACACCGGTTCGGCAATGTATGCCGGCCGCATTAAATTCCGCAAGGGAGAATATCACCGTGTTCGATTCCGTAGCCATTGTCGGTGCTACCGGCGCCGTGGGGACCATCATTCGTCAACTGCTG
>JANXOJ010000561.1 GCA_025353625.1 Planctomycetota bacterium
GTTGCCATCGCCATGGACGATGCCCATGCCGAACTTGGCCAACGCGCCGAGCAGCGCCATTTCTTCAGTGACAATCTGACCCGTGCTTAAGAAAGCGACCGCTTCCGGCCCGTGGGCTTTTTGAATCGCCTGCATGCGGTCGGTGAACGTCCGCAGCCCTTGGTCCCAACTGACAGGTGACAATCGGCCGTGAGTGTCGCGGAGCAGAGGCGTGGTAGCGCGGTCGGGCGAATCCAGCACCGCGAGCGCTTCCCAACCTTTGGGACAGGCCATGCCCTGGTTGACGGGATACCCTAAATTCGGGGTCAGCCCGACGGCATTGCCGCGTTGCAAGTGGATGTCGAGGCCACAGCCGGTCGAACAGAAGCCGCAAACCGAAGGGGTCACGGCATCGGGCTTTTCCGATGCGGGCACCTGTCCGAGGCCAAATCCGCCGGGGTGCAGCAGCAACTCGCGGGTGAGCTTGCCGTCCTTCTGCCGAACCAAGTTCCTCAGCCAATCGACGACGGACGGCATTTTTTCGGGAGCATTGTTCATTGAGCGTTTCTGTTGTGCAAGACGTACCGCCTCGTTCCCAGGCCGTGCGCGGCACCGGGGACGCAGATCGCTGGAACGTGGATGCTACACGGGCGGGCCAGGCATCTTGGGTGCAACGACGGCCGAGAAGAACAGGTATCGCTCCAATAGCTCGCCGCCAAGGAGCAAAACAACTGCGACCGGGGCAGCGAAAATTGTCGGAACGCCTACTATCATGGCCATCGGCAACGCCACGCCACCGATTGTACCCAGAGCCAGCCTTGCTGAGAAGATGCCTCGTAGGACTCCCATTAAAAGCTGCGCGGTGCCCTTGAGCGGCGTTTGTTCGCCATTGCCCAAATGCACGAGGATGCGACATTCAAAGGTCAGCTTGGCCACCGTCGCGACGATCAAAGCCACGCAAAGAGCTCGCCCCACCGTTGCCGCGACGGGTGCGTGCAAACCCGCCGACGCGATGGCACCGACGGCAAGCGTGGACGCAATTCCAAGCACGAGCGCGGTCCCAAAGAACTTCGGCGCGGCAATGGCGAACTTCCAAAACTGGCGATGCGTGTCCACATAAATCATCGTCGAGCAAAAAACACCGACAAGGCCCATGAAGACTGCACCTGCGATGGAGCCGCTTGCGGCAAACGAAGGCAGGAGGCTCGCCCACTGGCCTACGAACGGCAAGTACGGGAGGCAGGCAACGCCGGTTGCGGCCGATGCCGCACCCGCATAAAGGCCGATCGTGAGAATCTCGCGGCTGAGCCACGACGTCCGCAGCCCGAGCAAGGCGCGGAACGCATACTGCGGCCGCCCCAAGTGAAGGAGCGAAGCGTTCATGCCGATCAGCCCCGCAATCAAGGTAGCCACAAGTTGAACCGCGAGCACCGTCGCGGGAACGGGGTAGCCCTTCCACAATGCTACGCCCGCCATTACTTGCTGGACGACCATCGCGCCAACCGACATCTGCGTCAGTACGAGCATTGCCACCAGAGGCAAATGGCCGTGCTGCGGGCGAATCGTGTAGCGATCGGCCGCTTGAAGGTTTGCCGGCAGCGTACGAGTCGTCTTATAAACGGTTGTCGGCTGCGTGTAGCTCGGTTCGGGAGCGCAAGCCACAAAGGTTCCCGCCGATGCCGACGCTTGCACCGCAATCTTATCGACCACGGCGATGCTAATCGCTTGGTTGGGGCAGGCTTGCACGCAAGCCGGAGCCTCGCCCACCTTCAATCGCTGAGAGCACATATCGCACTTGCGCACGATTCCCTTGGCGGGGCTATACTTAGGCACATCATACGGGCACTTTAAGATGCAGTATTGACAGCCGATGCACTGATCGTCGAGATGTCGCACGATGCCGGTTACGGGGTCTTTTTCGTAAGCATTGACCGGGCAGCCTTCCAGGCAACCGGGAGAAACACAGTGATGGCAGGCACTCGTAACGTGCTGCATCACCGGCAGCGACGAACTGCCGCCATGCACTTGCCCAACATTCCGCCACAACTCGCCATCGTCGAGGCCGTTTAAGTTATGGCAGGCGGTGACGCACGCCTTGCAGCCCGTACAGCTATCGAGATCGACCTCGAACGCATACTGCTGACCGGGGCCGGGTGGCGATGCCGGCAGCAGTTCGCGATAGTATTTCGACTGGAGCGGGAGGGTGTTTTCGTCGTGTAACTCCGCGAACCGCTCGACCGCAGTGGTCTTCTGTAAGTCGAGCACGAGGTCCAACAGGTTGAACTCTCCGCTAGCCGGCGCACGGGGCGCAGCTCTCGGTGGCGCAACTATCGGTAGCGCAAATGTCGAGGACATGGCGTTCTCCGCTGGAGGGTGGTAGTTGCACGAAGACCTCGTCGTCGACGATCTTCACGGGGTAAACCTCAATCGGCAGTTCCTCGCCGGTCAGGCAATCGCCCGACTCCAGCGAGAACGTCTTCTTATGCAACGGGCAAGCAACCTTGGGAATGCCCGCTTGATCGCCCAAGAGCCCGCGCGAAAGGACGAATTCACGCTTGTGGGGACACATATTTTGGCAGGCATACCATGCGCCGCGCGTTGCGAAGTTGAACAGCGCGATTTGTCGGTTGCCGTGCTTGATGCAAACGCCCGCATCGCGGGGGAAATCGGCGGCCAACCCGACGGAAACCCACGGCGTTTCCGACTCGGCTTCCCCGAAGGCTGGGATTTTCTCAAATTCATCGGGCGATTCGATTGGCTCAACCTCATTGGCAAGCGTCGTCGAGAGCGATTCCAAGGGAATGAACGTCTTGGGCCAGTCCTGCGGCCGACGCTGACCGCGCTCTTCAATGTATTCAACCGTCGAAACGGTCTCTTCGGTATTGGCAAATTGTGCAAAGAGCATCCGCCTTGCCGGGTCGTTGACCACTTCGGCCCACTCGCAACGATAGGTATCGACGAGGTATTGCAGTTGACGTTCGAGCTCTTCGCCGATATTCAACTTGTCGTTGACGACAACATCGCGAAGGTACTCGATGCCGCCGTCCATCTGTTCGACCCAGCGAGCCGTGCGGGTAAGCTTGTCGGCCGTTTGGATATAGTACATGACGAAGCGGTCGATGTAGCGGATGCACGTATCTTCATCGAGGTCAGCCGCGAGTAGGTCGGCATGACGAGGCGTGGCACCGCCATTGCCGCAGACATAAAGGTTCCAGCCCTTTTCCGTGGCGATCATGCCAAAATCCTTCGACTGGGCCTCGGCACATTCGCGGACGCAGCCCGACACGGCCGACTTCAGCTTGTGCGGAGCGCGAATGCCGCGGTACCGCATCTCGACGCGGATCGCCATCCCCACGGCATCACCGACGCCGTAGCGGCACCACGTTGTGCCCACGCAGCTCTTCACGGTTCGCAATGCCTTGCCGTACGCGTGTCCGCTTTCAAAACCGGCGTTGACAAGTTCTTCCCAAATATCGGGCAGTTGATGGACTGGGGCACCAAAGAGATCGACGCGCTGGCCACCGGTGATCTTTGTGGCAAGACCATACTTTTTAGCCACTTCACCGAGGACAATCAGTTTCTCGGGAGTGATCTCGCCGCCGGGCACGCGCGGCACGACCGAATACAATCCACCGCGCTGAATGTTGGCGAGAAAGCGATCGTTCGTATCCTGCAAGGCTACGTGATCGAGGATGTTGGCGTTCCAAAGGCTGGCAAGTATGGAGGCGACCGCCGGACGACAGATTTCGCATCCATTGCCGTGCCCATGCGATTCCAGAAGGTCGTTGAATGTGCGAATGCTCTTAATTTTGACGATCTGAAACAGCTCTTGCCGCGAATAGGCAAAATGCTCGCATAGGTCGTTCGATACCTTTTTGCCGGATGCCTTCAATTCGGCCGTAAGAATCTGCGTCACGAGTGGCATGCAGCCGCCGCAACCGGTTCCCGCCTTGGTACAAACCTTGAGTTGCGGCAACGTTAGGGCCTTACCGTCGGCAACCGCTTGGCGAATCGTGCCTTTGCATACGTTGTTGCACGAGCAAACTTGGGCATCATCCGGCAGGTCGCTATCACCGCCCGCTCCCGCCGTTGTGCCGCTTGCTCCGCGAACTAAATCGCCCGGCATGGCCTTGAGCGGTTGGCCGCTCTTGGAAAGGGCAAGTAGCCTGCTGTAGTCTGAGGCATCGCCGACCAAGATTCCGCCCAGCAACTTCGATCCGTCGTTTGTGAAAAGCAGTTTTCGATAGACGCCGCCGAACGGGTCTTCGTAGGTGACCGGCGTTACGTCCGGCCCAGCGGCCATGTTCTGCCCGAAGCTGGCAACGTCGCAGCCTAGGAGTTTGAGCTTGGTCGACATATCGGCCCCGGAAAATTTCCGCTCGGTCTCGGGGCAATTCTTCACTAGGTTCTCGACCAGGATGTCGGCCATTTCATAGCCGGGGCCAACGAGGCCATAGATCATCCCTTCGTGCAGGGCCACCTCGCCGATTGCGAATATGTCTGGATCGGAAGTCTCGAGGACGTGATTCACGGAGACGCCGCCACGCGGCCCAACCTCAATGCCGCACTGACGCGCCAACTCGTCGCGGGGCCGAATACCGGCGGAAACAATCAGCATGTCGGCGGCCAATTCCTCGCCGTCGTTGAATCGCAGACCGGCAAAGCGATCCTCGCCGATGACTTCCTGCGTCGCCCGAGCAGCGTAGACGCGGACGCCCAATTGTTCGATCTTGCGGACGAGCGCGGCCGAGCCGGCGTCGTCAAGCTGTCGAGGCATCAGCCGTGGGGCGGCCTCGACGACCAGCGTTTCCAGCCCCAGATCAACGGCAGCCTTTGCGGCTTCCAAGCCGAGTAGGCCACCGCCCAAAACGATGGCTCGTTTTGCCTGGCGGCTATCGGAAATAATTCCTTCCAGGTCTTCAATCGTGCGGTAAACGTGAACCCCCGGCTTGTCGATTCCGGGAATTTGCGGTACGAATGGAGCCGATCCGGTGGCCAAGACAATAATGTCGTAGGGCGTTTCCCGCCCGCACGCCGATACGACCACGCGGCGTTCGCGATCGATGGCCGCAATCCGGTCATCGATGTGCAGGACGACGTCGCGGTCCTGATACCAGTCCGTATCGGCCAGGGCAAGTTGTTTGGTATCGCGATGCGTGAAATACTCGGTCAGGTGAACGCGGTCGTATGCCGGTCGGGGTTCTTCACCGAACGCGATAATGCGGTACTTACGCTCGACATCGGCCTCCACGAGCCGATCGCAAAATCGGTGACCGACCATTCCGTTGCCGATTACGATCACGGTCGTGCGATGCAGGTTTCGGTTGGCTGTAATCATTTTGCCGACACTCCTTGGCCACGTTCGTCGAGCCTAGTTGGCAGGAAGACGCCCCGGAACAGGCAGCCCCTGGGCAAGTGCGCTCCACGCCTCGTCGCGACCCTAAAATGCAAACCTCACGCCAGAGGGTGTATAGAATTGCAACCAGCGGCATTCGTTGGCCGACCTAAGTACAATGACATTCGCAGATTAGGTACTTTCGCCAACAAGCACGACATTACGAAAGTGTTGCGAAATGGCGAACGAATTGAACGGTAATGCTAGAATCTGTGGCACTCCCTGCCACTAACATTCGCAATTGCCTGGCCAATCACATGGGCGATTTGAATCCAGAGGGAAATTGACCCCGTTTCTCTTGTTGCACACCACTCCGAATGGTAGTCTTAACTCGATATGCTGTGTAACGTAAAACTTTTTGGACCGATGCGCGAGGCGGCGGGGCGACCCTGTCTAACTATCGAGCTAAGCGAAGGGGCCGATTGCGCGACGCTGAGGGGCCAAATCGCCAACAGGGAACCGCGACTGGTCGCTTTGTTGCCGGCAACCCGGTTCGCGGTCAATCAACGACTGGTCGAGGAAGGCCACCAATTGGCCGACGGCGATGAAATCGCCCTGATTGGCATGGTCTCGGGGGGGTGAGCGTGCAGATTCAAGCTGAAATTTACGATGGTCCCTTGC